>NZ_JBSVXG010000414.1:0-2510 GCF_054070595.1 Pseudomonas sp. SDO55104_S430
GGAAACCAGATACCCCGCGGCGGTCTTGAATCCATCGCGAGCAAGCTCGGCTCCTACAGGTTTATGGTCGTCAACGATAACGCGGGAAACCAGATGCCCCGCAGCGGTCTAGAATCCATCGCGAGCGAGCTCGGCACCTACAGAGGGATCCGCAAAAGGCCCCATCGTTTCACCCTGCGAAATAGTGGATTGCAATCCTTGTGGATTCTGCCGCCGCCGTTTAGAGGAGAAGATAGCGCTCACGACGCAACCCTCACCACTGGCGCAAGGAGACACCCGATGGACGAAGTCACGAAAGCGCAATCCTCACCCTGGCATGAAGGCGAGTTGACCTTGCAGCGCAGCGTCGGCGCGGTCGAGATGATGGTGGGGGTCGGCCAACGACAAATGTCCCGGGCGTGGATGCCGGACCAGCATCGCGAGTTCTATGCGCAATTGCCGTTTGTGATTCTGGGTGCGGTGGATCCTCAGGGTGATGTCTGGGCCACGATTCGCACCGGCCAACCCGGCTTCATGCATTCTCCGGAACCGGAAATCCTGCACATAAAGCTTGAGCCGCAACTCAATGATCCGGCGCAGCAAGGCATGAAAGCTGGTGATGCCATCGGCATGCTCGGCATGGAATTGCATACCCGCCGGCGCAACCGCATGAATGGCAATGTCCAGCGCGAGCTGGAGGATGGCATCGAAATCGCCGTCACCCAGGCCTACGGCAATTGCCCGCGTTATATCAATCTGCGTCAGTACGCCTTCGTCGAAGAGACGCTCGACATTGCCCGCGAGTTGAGTGCGACTGACGAGATCGTGCGTCAGATGACCACCACGGCCGATTCGTTTTACGTCGCCACCTACGTCGAGCGCGACGGCCAGAATCAGGTCGACGCTTCCCATCGCGGCGGCAAATCGGGTTTCGTGCGCATGGAAGAAGACGGCGCGCTGACCATTCCGGACTTCTCCGGCAATCTGTTTTTCAACACCCTGGGCAATATCCTGCTCAACCCCCGGGCCGGGCTGGTGTTCATGGACTTCAAGAGCGGTGACCTGCTGCAGATGACCGGCACCGCCGAGGTTTTGCTGGATGATCCGCAGATTGCCGCGTTTCAGGGCGCCGAGCGGCTGTGGCGTTTCAAGCCGCAGCGCATCGTTTACCGTCAGGCGGCGCTGGCTTTGCGTTGGGAAGACAAGGAGGAGGGTGAGTCGCCCAATTCCCTGATGACTGGCAGTTGGCAGCAGGCGGCCGAACGCTTGCAGGCCGAGGCCATGCGCACCCACTGGCGGCCGCTGCGGGTGGCGCGCATCGTCGAGGAAAGTCCGAGTATCCGTTCGTTCTATCTGGAGCCCGATGATGGCATTGGCCTGCCGGGGTTCGAGCCGGGGCAACATGTGCCCGTGAGGATCCTGCCCCACGGGCAGCAGGCGCCGTCGATTCGTACCTACAGTGTGTCCAGCGCTCCGTCGGATGACTTCCTGCGTATCAGCGTCAAACGCGACGGGCTGGTTTCTTCGCATCTGCATGAGCGAATCCAGGTCGGCGACTGGATCGAAGCACGCGCACCCCAAGGGCATTTCTCCGTTCACGCGGCCGAGCGGCGTCCACTGGTGTTGTTGGCAGCCGGTGTCGGTATCACGCCGTTGCTGTCGATGCTGCGGGAAGTGGTTTATCAGGGTAAACGCATCAATCGCCTGCGCCCGACCTGGCTGGTACAAAGCAGCCGCGCCGTGGAGGACCTGGCTTTCCGTGAGGAAATCGATGAGCTGGTCACACTGGCAGGGGGCAGGGTCAAGGTGTTGCGCGTAGTCAGCCAGCCATCCACCGACGGCTCCGGCGGAGAGTATGACAAGGCCGGCCGGATCGATGTCGAACTGCTCAAGACCGTGCTGCCGCTCAATGACTACGACTTCTACTTGTGCGGACCGGGGAGCTTTACCCAGGCCTTGTACGATGGCTTGCGTGCGCTGCGCATTCCCGATGATCGGATTCACGCCGAAACCTTCGGCCCGTCCACTTTGGTCCGTGACGCCGAAGTCACCGTGCCCGCCGCGCAACAGACACCGGCTTCAAGTGAGCCGGTGAAAGTCCTGTTCTCCACCGCCGGCAAGGAAGCTCGCTGGGAACCGGGCAACGGAACCCTGCTGGAACTGGCCGAAGCCCGCGGCCTGAACCCCGAATTCAGCTGCCGCGGCGGCTCCTGCGGCACCTGCAAAACCCGTATCACCAGCGGTCAGGTGCACTACCTCAACACCCCGGACCAGGGCCTGGCCGCTGATGAAGTGCTGATTTGCTGCGCCGTCCCGGCCCAAGGCAGCGAACCTCTGGTGCTCGACATCTGAACCAGTAGGAGCGAGCTTGCTCGCGATGGTCGTCAACGATGACGCGGGGAACCTGATTCCCCGCGGCGTTCTCTGGTGCATCGCGAGCAAGCTCGCTCCTACAGGTGATCGTTGTCGGGCCCGAAATCTGCCTTTCTGTGGGAGCGAGCCTGCTCGCGATGGTCGTCAACGATTACGCG
>NZ_JBSVXG010000415.1:0-2476 GCF_054070595.1 Pseudomonas sp. SDO55104_S430
AAAAATGTATTGCCTGACCCTCCGCATTCGCGGGCAAGCCTCGCTCCTACAGGGTGGGGTTACGAGGCTGCGGTTGAAGGCTCGAGCTGGCGCTGCGCCAACCAGATCTCCTCTTGCAACCACTGGCTGAACACCTGCAACTGCGGCATCTCGGTCTGCTCCGGCCGGGTCACCAGCCAGTAGGACTGATGCCCGTCGACATGCACGTTGAGCACCTGGGTCAGCTGTCCGCTGGCCAGATCCGGGGCGACCATGTGCCAGTCGGCGATGGTGATGCCCAGCCCGTCGATGGCCGCCTGGATCGCCAGGTCCAGCAGGTCGAATTCATAACCGCCCTGGGTATCGACGCCACTGATGCGTGCCGCGTCCAGCCAGTGTTTCCAGGTCAGGTAGCGCTGGTCTTCCCGGGCCAGCACATGCAGCAGCGTCAGGCGATTGAGGTCGATGCCCTCCTCGTTCCACTCCCGCGCATACAGCGACGGCGCGCACGCCGCGATGTGCCGTTCCTGAAACAGTAGGGAACTGTCCAGGCCATCCCATTCGCCGTTCCCGAAACGGATCGCGCAATCCAGGGTACCGGTTTCCGCCAGGCTGTCCTGCAGGCGCGTGGTGATGCTCAGCTCCAGGTCCGGATGTTGCTCTCGCAGACGCCCCAGGCGTGGCATCAGCCAGCGACTGGTAAAGGTCGGCGGTGCATTGACGTGCAGGCGGTTGGCATGGCTTTTCTGCTGGATGCTGCGCACCGTCAGTTCGATCTTGTCGAAGGACTGATGCAGCGCCCGCAGCAACACCCGGCCGGCGGCGGTCAGTTCCAGGTGATGATGGCGGCGCACCAACAGGCTCTCGTCCAGTTGCTCCTCCAACTGCCGTACCTGCCGGCTGACCGCGCTCTGGGTCACGTTCAACAACTCCGCCGCGCGGGTGAAACTGCCCGTGCTACCGGCCACTTCAAAGGCTTTGAGCGCGTTCAGGCCGGGCATTTTGCGTTTCATGGAAAACTCTCGAAGACCGATGACAGTTGCCAAGCGTACTGGATTTTCTCAGTAACATGCATCCGAGGAAGGTTTCCCCGGATTTTTAATCGTTTGTTCATCGCAGCGCGGATCGCAAGACTTACGGGCATCTCACATAAAAATAACCGAGAGCTGCCACATGTCCTTCCCTGCTCCACTGCGTCTATGCCCTTTGTATCTCGCTCTACTCTGCACCTTTGCCGCCCCGGCCATGGCCGTCCAGGTCACCGACAACCTCGATCTGGGTGGTGCCATTCGCGCACGCTGGGATTACGACCCGGATCGCGACATTCAGAACTTTGGCCTGGACACCGTGTACCTCAGCGCCAAATACAACTCCGACACCTGGATCGGTGAAGCCCAGTACCGTTTTTACGGTCGCTCCTATCCCTATCGCTACACGAAAAATTACGGCGACATCCAGTTCGCAAAGCTGGCGTGGCTGGGTTACAAGTTCAACCCCGACCAGCAGGTACAAGTGGGCCTGAACAACGTGCCATTCGGTCTGCAGCCGTACTTCGGCAGCACCTTTTACGAAACTCTGGGCAACGTCATTGGCCTTGAAGATGTGCAACAGGTCGGCGCCAAGTACATCCAGCAAAGTGGCGACTGGAACATTCAAGCCGGCTATTACCTGCGCCCGGCCTGGCAAGGCAAGGGCACCAGCAACGGCGTGACCTTTTCCAGTGTGGTGTCGGAAGCCGACAGCTATGTGACCGACGGTAGCGATAACCAGGAACGCAACACCCTGGCCCTGCGCGTCGCCAAAGCGCTGGACCTGGGGCCATGGAAATCCGAAGTCGGCGTGTCCGCCCTGACCTCGACCCTGGAAAACCGCGATACCAACGACGACGGCCGACGCAATGTGGTGGGCGTGCACTACTTGGGCAAGAACGGACCGTGGGGCGTGCAGTTGCAGGCAGCGCGCCAGCAAATGTCACCGCGCAACCCCGGCACCGACGAAGTGGTGACCTTCGGCGGTTATGACGGCACCTACAACGTCGCCAGTCGCGGTAACCTGTACGTCGCGGACCTGAGTTATGACTTGGCCGGTAAATACCTGTTCGACCAGATCAGCGGAGCGAAGCTGTACGCCAACTACAGCGCATTCGACAAATCGGCCAAGGGCTCTGAGACCTCTGAACGATTGATCCTCGGTTCGTCGTTCGCTCTGAGCAAACTGTGGGTGGCCACCGAATGGCTGATCGGCAGGAACGATCCGTACATTGGCGGCAGCAGCTACACCCAGAGCCTGGCGGCTGGCGGGACGGATCACTGGGAGAGTCAGGTGTATGTGAACCTCGGGTACTACTTCTAACCGACACTCCCCTGTAGGAGCTGTCGAGTGCAACGAGGCTGCGATCTTTTAAAGACAACATAGCCTTAGCAGTTCCTACAGGTCAGCGGTGTTTTTGAGGACGTCTTCGCGGGCAAGCCTCGCTCCTACGGTTCATCACCGAATC
>NZ_JBSVXG010000416.1:0-2466 GCF_054070595.1 Pseudomonas sp. SDO55104_S430
GTGGGTTGGATCGAGAAGAGGACGAAACATCAAACAGGGGTGTGGATGAAAACACCGCCTTCGCGAGCAAGCCCGCTCCCACACTGGATCTCCATGGATTGGAGATCAGCGCACAAGTCTTAGATCGACCTCAATAAACATAACAAGAGGCACCCCCATGCAACCGCAAACCCTCACCGGGCAGGCGTCTTTGGTGACGCCCAGCCGCAAGCGGTTTTTCATCATGGTCCTGCTGTTCATCACCGTGGTGATCAACTACCTGGACCGCAGCAACCTGTCGATCGCAGCCCCTGCGCTGACCAGCGACCTGGGCATCGATCCGATCCATGTCGGCCTGATCTTCTCCGCATTCGGCTGGACCTACGCCGCCATGCAGATTCCCGGCGGCTGGCTGGTGGACCGGGTGCCGCCGCGCATCCTCTACACCGCCGCACTGCTGCTGTGGTCTATCGCCACGGTGATGCTCGGCTTTGCTGGCAGCTTCATCGCGCTGTTCGTGCTGCGCATGGCGGTCGGTGCCCTGGAAGCGCCGGCATACCCGATCAACAGCCGCGTCGTCACCACCTGGTTCCCCGAGCGCGAACGCGCCACGGCCATCGGTTTCTACACTTCCGGGCAGTTCGTCGGCCTGGCGTTCCTGACGCCGGTCCTGGCCTGGCTGCAGCATGAATTCGGCTGGCACATGGTGTTCGTCGTCACCGGCGCGGTGGGCATTCTCTGGGCCGTGATCTGGTACGCGGTGTATCGCGAACCCCGTGATTTCAAGGGCGCCAACGATGCCGAAATCGAGCTGATCCGCGAAGGTGGCGGGCTCGTGGACATCCAGTCGGAACAGGCAAAGGTCAAGGCCAAGTTCAGCTGGACCGACCTGGGGATCGTGCTGACCAAGCGCAAACTCTGGGGCATCTACCTCGGCCAGTTCTGCCTCAACTCGACGTTGTGGTTCTTCCTGACCTGGTTCCCGACTTACCTGGTGAAATATCGCGGCATGGACTTCATCAAGTCCGGCCTGTTGGCGTCGCTGCCGTTTCTCGCGGCTTTTGTCGGCGTGCTGTGCTCCGGGTTCTTCTCCGACTTCCTGATCCGTCGCGGTTATTCGGTCGGCTTCGCCCGCAAATTGCCGATCATCAGTGGCCTGCTGATTTCCACCTCGATCATCGGCGCCAACTTCGTCGAGTCGACGCCGCTGGTGATCGCCTTCCTCGCGCTGGCATTCTTCGGCAACGGCCTGGCGTCGATCACCTGGTCGCTGGTGTCGACCCTGGCACCGGCACGCTTGCTCGGGCTGACCGGTGGAGTATTCAACTTCATCGGTAATCTGTCAGCTATCGCCACGCCGATCGTCATCGGTTTCCTCGCCAGCGGTGATTCCTTCGCGCCGGCGATTACCTACATCTCGGTTCTGGCGTTGATCGGTGCACTTTCCTACATCTTGCTGGTCGGCAAGGTCGAGCGTATCAAGTTGTAGTCCAGGCACGCGGGCGACCATAATGCCGCCCGTTCACTCGCTCAACCCTAAGGCTGGATATGCAGGAAGACGCCCCAAAAACCGCCAAGGACGCCGCGCCCACCGGTACCCAGACCCTGCTTCGCGGTCTGGGTGTGGTCCAGGCGGTGGCCAGCGGCGCCCGCGATCTGAAGGAAATCGCCCGGCTGATCGGCACCACGCGCAGCACCACCCATCGCCTGGCCAGCTGCCTGGTGGACGAGCGGTATCTGCGGGTGGTGCCGCAAGTCGGTTACCTGCTGGGGCCCAAGCTGATCGAACTGGGCTTTCAGGCCCGGGAAGAGTTGCCGCTGGTGACCTTGGCCGGGCCGTATCTGGACGAGCTGTCGGCGTTGACCGGCGACACTGTGCACCTAGCGATTCGTGAAGGCGACGAGGTCCTGTACCTGCACAAGAATCCGGGGCGCAACGGCCCTGAAATGCGCTCGCGGGTCGGCCATCGCATGCCGCTGGCGCGTACCGGGATCGGCAAGGCGCTGATGCTGGATGACACGCCGCAGGAGTGGCAACGGCTGTACGAAGTCAGCCTGCCGTTGGGTGGGAAAAATCAGTTCTGGCCACAACACCCGGAGCAATCCTGGGAGCAGTTCCAGCAGCGCATGATCGAATACGTGGCTGGTGGTTATGCCTTCGACCTGGAAGACAACGAACCGTCGATCCGCTGCGTAGCCGCACCCGTTCGCGATGCCAGCCGACGCATCGTGGCGGGGATCAGTATTGCCAGTACGGTGCCTTACATGCCGCTGGAGAAAATGTCTGAGCTGATTCCGCTCATCAAGGGTGTGACGGCGAGGTTGTCTGCGGAGTTGGGGTTGAAGGTTTAGAACGCATCGCGAGCAGGCTCGCTCCCACAGGGGGATTTGTGCCGGGCGCGGGTTCGTGTTCACTGAAGATCCAAACTGTGGGAGCGGGCTTGCTCGCGAAAGCGGTGTGTCAGCCTACATATTCGCTACTGACAC
>NZ_JBSVXG010000417.1:0-2460 GCF_054070595.1 Pseudomonas sp. SDO55104_S430
GGCGTCTTCAAGTGCGCCGAAGAGCTTCGCGGGCAAGCCTCGCTCCTACAGGTGGATGGGCTGTGCCTGAATATTCGTGCGTGCGCAATTTTGACCCGCAGGTTTACAATCGACGCTCCTGATCAGGAGTAACCCCGTGCTGACTCATCTCGATTCCCAAGGTCGCGCCAACATGGTCGACGTCACCGACAAAGACGTGACGTTCCGTGAGGCGACTGCCCAAGCGCTGGTGCGCATGCTGCCCGAAACCCTGCAGATGATCGTCAGCGGCGGTCACCCCAAGGGTGATGTGTTTGCCGTGGCGCGCATCGCTGGCATCCAGGCGGCGAAGAAAACCAGTGATCTGATTCCGCTATGCCATCCGCTGATGCTGACCGGGGTCAAGGTCGAACTCAGTGCCGAAGGCGACGACAGCGTCCGTATCGTCGCGCGCTGCAAGCTGTCCGGGCAGACCGGGGTGGAGATGGAAGCCCTGACCGCCGCCAGCGTCGCGGCCCTGACCATCTATGACATGTGCAAGGCCGTGGATCGCGGCATGACCATCGAAAACGTCAAGCTGCTGGAAAAGCTCGGCGGCAAGAGCGGTCACTTCCAGGCGGAGCAGCCATGAACGTTACCGTGAAGTTTTTCGCCCGCTATCGTGAAGCCCTGGGTATGGATTCGCTTGAGGTCCAGGGCCCGTTCGCCACGGTTGACGACGTGCGCGCGTTGCTGGCCCAGCGTGAAGGCGCCGAAGTGCTGAGCGAGCAAAACCTGATGTGTGCGCGCAACGAAGACCTGTGCCAGCTCGACGAGCCGGTGGCCGATGGCGATGAAGTGGCGTTTTTTCCGACCGTGACCGGGGGCTGAAACCATGGCGATCCGTGTCCAGCCCGAGCCGTTCGATCCAGGGGTTGAGGTGAACGCCATGCACGCCGCCAACGTTGGCGTGGGTGCGGTGGTGAGTTTTGTCGGTTACGTGCGCGACTTCAATGACGGACTCGATGTGGCCGGGATGTTCCTCGAACATTATCCGGGCATGACCGAAAAAGCCCTCGGCAAGATCGCCACCGAGGCCGAGCAGCGCTGGCCGTTGCTCAAGCTCGAAGTGCTGCATCGCATCGGCGCGCTGGAACCCGGCGAGCCGATCGTCTTCGTCGGCGCCGCCAGCGCCCATCGCCAGGCCGCCTTCGATGCCTGCGCCTTTGTCATGGACTACCTGAAAACCCGCGCGCCGTTCTGGAAAAAAGAGAACACCCCCGAAGGCTCGCGCTGGGTCGAGGGGCGCGACAGCGATCATGCGGCGGCGGATCGCTGGAAGCAGTAATCTCGGTTTCGCTCTTGAGTACGTCATCGCGGGCAAGCCCGCTCCCACAGGATTTGTGCCGGTCGCGTAGGTTGTGTACGACGCGAACCTTGTGGGAGCGGGCTTGCCCGCGATGAGGCCATCCGCTTCACACATTCCTTTCTGAATGCCCGACCACCGGCCGGCACATCTTCATTTTCTCCAATTGACGGTTTGTACATAAAAGTCCAGTATGGATTTATAAGTACAAAAAAGGCCTATCCCCGTTTCCGCTTTTTCTTCTGTCTTGCAAAACCAACAACAACCCGCGAGAGAACGAATATGAAGAAGTTCCCCCTCATCACCGGTCTGGCCCTGAGCCTGTTGGCGTGCTCCAGTCTGTATGCCGCCGAGAAAACCCTGCGTATCGGTATCGAGGCCGCTTATCCACCGTTTGCTTCCAAGACCGACAAGGGCGAGATCGTCGGTTTCGACTACGACATCGGCAACGCCCTGTGCGCCGAGATGAAGGTCAAGTGCGTGTGGGTCGAAGGTGAGTTCGACGGCCTGATTCCTTCGCTGAAAGTGAAGAAGATCGACATGGCCCTGTCGTCGATGACCATCAACGACGACCGCAAGAAGTCGGTGGATTTCACCCACAAGTACTACTTCACGTCCTCGCGCCTGGTGATGAAGGAAGGCGCGGTGGTGGATGACCAGTACGCCAGCCTCAAGGGCAAGACCGTCGGCGTGCAGCGCGCGACCACCACTGATCGCTACGCTACCGAGGTGTTCGAGCCCAAGGGCGTCATCGTCAAGCGTTACGGCAACAACGAAGAGATCTACATGGACCTGGCGGCCGGTCGCCTGGACGCGGTTTTCGCCGACACCATTCCGCTCAACGACTTCCTGTCGATGCCGCGTGGCAAGGGTTACGCGTTTGTCGGGCCTGAGCTCAAGGATCCGAAATACGTGGGCGAGGGCGCCGGGATTGCGGTGCGCAAGGGGAATGCCGAACTGGTCAGCCAGTTGAACACGGCCATCGATGGCATTCGCGCGAATGGCGAGTACCAGAAGATTTCCGAGAAGTACTTCAAGTCCGATATCTACGGCGATTGATGGTCAGTCTTCGCGGGCAAGCCTCGCTCCCATAGGGTTTCGCGTGACCTGTAGGAGCGAGGCTTGCCCGCGAAAGC
>NZ_JBSVXG010000418.1:0-2446 GCF_054070595.1 Pseudomonas sp. SDO55104_S430
AGGCCGTGTCAGTCACCAAATACGTCGACTGACACTCCGCTTTCGCGAGCAAGCCCGCTCCCACATTAGGTCTGTCTAAACAACTCTCCCGGGGTAAACCCGAAAAGTGATTTGAACGCCGCAATAAACGCCGACGTCGAGTCATACCCACACGCCAGCGCCGTATTGGTCACGCTGTCCCCCTCTTCCAGCAGGCTCAGCGACGACAACAGCCGCATCCGCTGACGCCACCCGCGAAAGCTCAACCCGGTTTCGCGCTGGAACAGGCGCATCAGGGTTTTCTCCGACATGCCCAGGCGCTCGGCCCATTCCTGCAGGGTCACGGTGTGTTCGGGGTTTTCGATCAGTTCGTTGCACAAGCCCAGCAACCGTTCATGGCGCGGCAACGGCAGGGAGAAGCCGACTTCCGGCAGGTTCGCCAACTGATCCAGCAGCACGCTCACCAGCCTCGCTTCCTGGCTGTCGCCCTGTGGATATTCCACCGGCAGCAGGCAGAAACTCTTGATCAGTTCCCGGGCCAGCGGCGTCACTTCCAGCACCCGACAACGCCCGTCCGCCCACTGGCAATCCTCGCGACGCACATACAGGCTGCGCATCTCCGCGCGCATCGAGGTCACGACCTGATGCTCGAGATCCGCCGGAATCCAGATCCCCCACTGCGGCGGTGCAAAGAAACTGCCTTCGGCGGTGTGCACGCCGAGAACACCGCTGATGGCGTAGGAAAACTGCACCCAGTCGTGGCTGTGGGCCGGGGTCCAGGAGCCGGCGTTCAGGCTCTCGACCCGAGCGTATAGCGGGCGCGGGAGTGTGGTGATGGGCGGGATGCGGCGTTCGAGGGACACTTGTCCGTTGGTCGGCATTGATGGGCCTTGTGTTGCTGGACGGCTGATGGGGCGACGTTAGGCCATGTCCCACATCTATTCAACACCGCCGACCCATGTGGGAGCGGGCTTGCTCGCGAATGCGGTGTGTCAGTCGACGTTGATGGTGACTGACACGGCCTCTTCGCGAGCAAGCCCGCTCCCACAGGTCCGTCATTTCAATTGATCAAATTGTCAGCGTTCGATGATGGCGGTCACACCCTGCCCCCCCGCCGCACAAATCGACACCAACCCTCGCCCCTTCCCCGCCGCATCCAGCAACTTCGCCAGGTTCGCCACAATCCTCCCTCCTGTAGCCGCAAACGGATGCCCCGCCGCCAACGAGCTGCCTTTGACGTTCAGCCGGCTACGGTCGATCGAGCCAAACGGCGCATCCAGCCCAAGCCGCGTCTTGCAGTACTCCGCATCCTCCCAGGCCTTCAGCGTGCAGAGCACCTGCGCGGCGAAGGCTTCGTGGATTTCGTAGTAGTCGAAGTCCTGCAGGGTCAGGCCATTGCGCGCCAGCAGGCGCGGTACGGCATACACCGGCGCCATCAACAGGCCTTCGGCGCCGTTGACGAAATCCACCGCCGCCGCTTCGCCGTCGCGCAGGTAAGCAAGGATCGGCAAGCCACGTTCCTTCGCCCACTCCTCGCTGCCCAGCAACACCAGCGACGCGCCATCGGTGAGCGGTGTCGAGTTGCCGGCGGTAAGCGTGCCCTTGGCGCTTTTTTCAAAAGCGGTTTTCAGGGTCGCGAGTTTTTCCAGGGTCAGGTCCGGGCGCAGGTTGTTGTCGCGGGTCAGGCCGAGAAAGGGCGTCATCAGGTCGTTGTGCCAACCTTCTGCGTAAGACGCGGCCAGCTTGTGGTGGCTTTCCAGCGCCAACTGATCCTGCGCTTCACGGGAAATGCCCCAGGTCTGCGCCATTAGCTCGCAGTGCTGGCCCATGGACAAACCGGTGCGCGGCTCGCCGTTGCGCGGAAATTCCGGAATCAGGTGCCGGGGGCGCAATTGCAGGAAGGTCTTGAGCTTCTCGCCGGTGGTCTTGGCGCGGTTGGCTTGCAGCAGGATCTTGCGCAGGCCTTCGCCGACGCTGATCGGCGCATCGGAGGTGGTATCGACGCCGCCAGCAATGCCGCAATCGATCTGCCCCAGGGCGATCTTGTTGGCCACCAGCAACGCCGCCTCCAGCCCGGTGCCGCAGGCCTGTTGAATATCGTAGGCCGGGGTCGTGGGCGAGAGCCGCGACCCGAGCACACATTCGCGAGTCAGGTTCATGTCCCGCGAATGCTTGAGCACCGCGCCCGCCACCACTTCGCCGATACGCAGGCCATGCAGGTTGTAGCGTTCGATCAGGCCTTCGAGCGCGGCGGTGAGCATGTCCTGATTGCTGGCCGTGGCGAACGGCCCGTTGGAGCGGGCGAAGGGAATCCGGTTTCCGCCGATGATCGCGACGCGGCGCAATTGAGTCATGAAAAGCTCCTGATGAAATATTCAGATACCAAACCCTTCCCAACCACCGTAGGAGCGAAGCTTGCTCGCGAAGGCGGCGTGTCAGCCACATCGATGCTCACTGAAACAACGCC
>NZ_JBSVXG010000419.1:0-2414 GCF_054070595.1 Pseudomonas sp. SDO55104_S430
ACCTGACGCCCCGCGGTGTCCCGTCCTCCATCGCGAGCGTGCTCGCTCCTACAGGGCTCCTGCACGGCTTCTGCAAATGCGTGCAGCATCCCCGGAAATCGCGCAGGTGAAAAACCGCTAATTGCATATACGCTTAGTAAAACCCAGCGACCGGGATACTGAGTGATGGATGACAACAGAAGACCAATCAAAGCGCGCTCCACAGGGTGGGCCAGGCGCATCACTGACCTCTTGGTCAAACGCAACATTTCCCCCAACCAGATCTCCGTTGCCAGCATCTTCTTTGCCCTCGTCGGAGCGATTGCACTGGTCATCAGCAGCGGCGTCGCCGGCTCGATCTGCTGCGCCCTCGCCATTCAACTGCGCCTGCTGTGCAATCTGTTCGACGGCATGGTTGCGGTCGAGGGCGGCAAACAATCCGCAATCGGCAGCCTGTACAACGAATTCCCCGACCGCATCGCCGACAGCCTGCTGATCGTCGGCCTCGGCTATGCGCTGTACCAACCGGAGCTGGGCTGGTTCGCCGCCCTTGCCGCCGCGCTCACCGCCTATGTCCGGGTGTTCGGCGGCTCTATCGGCCTGAAGCAGAACTTCATGGGACCGATGGCCAAGCAGCACCGGATGGCGGTGATGACGGTTGGCCTGCTGCTCAATGCCGTCGAGGTTTATCTGCGCGGCAGCCACTATGCGCTGTTGCTGACCCTGGTCGTGATCGCCATCGGCGCCGCCATCACCTGCTTCACCCGCACCATGGCCATCTCCAGAGAATTGCAGGAGGTCAGTCATGTGGATCAGTAATGCCCTGATCGCTGTGCTGCGCTTTTTGATCGGCGTCACCGCCCGCTGGGAAAGTCCGCCGGACCTTACGCGCCAGCGCATCTATTTCGCCAATCACACCAGCCACATGGACACTCTGGCGATCATCGCCGCCCTGCCCCCCGAGGCCCGGGTCAATGTGAAGCCCGTGGCCGCCGCCGACTACTGGGGCAAGAACCGCTTCCTGTCCTACATCTCGCAACAAGGCCTGAACGCGGTGCTGATCGAACGCAACCCGGCGCCCGGCACCAACGTGCTGGAGCCGATTTTCGATGTGGTGCGCGACGGCCATTCGATCATCATCTTTCCCGAAGGCACGCGCTCCAGCCAGGCGCTGCCGGGGGAATTCAAGTCCGGGCTGTTTCGCCTCGCCGAAACCTTTCCCGATGTCGACCTGGTGCCCATCTACCTGGAAAACCTGCATCGCTCCATGCCCAAGGGCAAACACGTGCCGCTGCCGATCATCTGCACGATCCGCATCGGCAACCCGCTGCCACGGGTCGCGGGTGAGGACAAACAGGTGTTCCTGGAACGGGCGCGTGACGCCATCGTGAGGCTGTCGAAATGAGTCTTGAACAGAAATTCCTCTGGTTCTTTGCCGCCATTGCCTGCCTGCTGGCGGTCGCTTCGATCATTGGGCGGATTCTGGCCAAGCGGGCGACCCGCGAAAGCTCGATCTCCACCATCGAAAACCTCAACCAGCGGGTGAATGCGTGGTGGGGCATGGTGATCATCTTTTTCGTGTCCTGGCTGCTGGGGCCAAATGCGACGGTGATCCTGTTTGCCTTCATTTCCCTGTTCGCCCTGCGAGAATTCATCACCCTGACCCCGACCACGCTGGGCGATCACAACGCGCTGTTCTCCGCATTCTTCATCCTGATCCCGCTGCAATACCTGCTGATCAGCACCCACTGGTATTCGATGTTCACCCTGCTGATTCCGGTGTATGCCTTCCTGCTGCTGCCGGCGATTGCGGTGTTGAGCCAGGACACCGACGCCTTCCTGGAACGCACGGCGAAGATCCAGTGGGGCGTGATGATCTGCGTCTACTGCATCAGCCACGCGCCGGCGCTGTTGCTGCTGGATCTGCGAGGGTTCAGCGGGCAGAACGCCTTGCTGCTGTTCTACCTGGTGTTCGTGGTGCAGATGAGCGATGTCCTGCAGTACGTCTTCGGCAAACTGTTCGGCAAACGCAAGGTGGCGCCTCTGGTCAGCCCGTCGAAAACGGTGGAGGGTCTGGTGGGTGGCGGGCTGTCCGCGACGTTGATCGGCGGCTGCATGTATTGGATGACGCCGTTCAATTTCTGGCAGTCGCTGTTACTGTCACTGGTGATCGTGGTGATGGGGTTTCTGGGCGGGCTGGTGATGTCGGCGATCAAGCGCAGCCTGAGCGCCAAGGATTGGGGGACGATGATCAAGGGGCATGGCGGGATGCTGGATCGGATGGATTCGATCTGCTTTGCGGCGCCGATCTTCTTTCACATGACGCGGTATTTCTTTTCTGCCTGACCCTCACTGTGAATGCAAATCTCTGTGGGAGCGGGCTTGCTCGCGAAGGCAGTGTGTCAGCCAATGAATATGTTGCCTGACACTCCGCT
>NZ_JBSVXG010000420.1:0-2408 GCF_054070595.1 Pseudomonas sp. SDO55104_S430
TCCCATCTTTTTGGGGCCGCTTCGCAGCCCAACGGGGGCAAGCCCCCTCGCCACAAGGTGTCAGCAGGCAATCAGGTACCGGACTTGATCTTGGTCCACGCCCGAGTCCGTGCGCGTTCGGCATCACGCGGCAGCGGTTGCAGGGTGTAGAGCGTGTTCATCGCCGCGTCGGTCGGGTACAGGTTGGGGTTGTTGCGGATCGCCGGGTCGACCAGCTCGGTGGCGTCTTTGTTCGGGTTGGGGTAACCGACAAAGTCGCTGACCGGTGCGATCACCTGGGGCTGCAACAGATAGTTGATGAAGGTGTAGGCGTCTTCCGGGTTCTTCGCGCCTTTCGGAATGGCGAGCATGTCGAACCAGATCGGCGCGCCTTCCTTCGGCAGGCGCATGTCGACCGTCACACCGTTCTTGGCTTCCTTGGCGCGGTTGGCCGCCTGGGAGAAGCTGCCCGAGTAACCGACCGCCACGCAGATGTCGCCGTTGGCGATATCGGCCATGTACTTGGACGAATGGAAGTAAGTGACGTAAGGACGGATCTTCATCAACAACGCTTCAGCCTTGTCGTAGTCCGCAGGCTTCTTGCTGTTGGGGTCCAGGCCTAGGTGTTGCAGGGCCAGCGGCAGGATCTCCGAAGGCGAGTCGAGCAGAGCGACACCGCACTGCTTGAGCTTGCTGATGTTCTCTTCCTTGAAGATCAGGTCCCAGCTGTCCACCGGTGCGTTGTCGCCCAGCGCCGCCTTGACCTTGTCCGGGTTGAAGCCGATCTGGATGGTGCCGTACATGTAGGGCACGGCGAACTTGTTGCCCGGATCGTTGGCCTCGATCAGCTTCATCAGCTTGGGATCGAGGTGATTCCAGTTCGGCAACTTGCTGCGGTCCAGCGGCTGGAACACACCGGCCTCGATCTGCTTGGCGAGGAACACGTTGGACGGCACCACCACGTCGTAGCCGGAGTTACCGGTCAGCAACTTGGCTTCCAGCGCTTCGTTGGTGTCGAAGATGTCGTAGATCAGCTTGGTCTGGGTGTTCTGCGCCTTGAAGTCTTCCAGGGCCTTGGGGGTGATGTAGTCGAACCAGTTGTAAACGCGCAACGTTCGTTCTTCGGCGTGGGCGGCGCCACTGAGCACCGCGGCGCAGAGCGCTGGCGCGATAAAACGCGTGAGTCTGTTCATGGCGGTCATTTCCCCTGGGCGCTCTCAAAGCCTTCGAGCACGTTCACGGCGTTGATGCCGATTTCTTCCACCGCGTAACCGCCTTCCATGACGAACAGCGTCGGCTTGCCCAGGCCCGCGATGCGCTTGCCCATCGCCAGGTAGTCCGGGCTGTCGAGTTTGAATTGCGAGATCGGATCGTCCTTGAAGGTGTCGACGCCCAGGGACACGACGATGATGTCGGCGCCGTAGCTTTCGATCTCCTTGCAGGCCTGTTCCAGCGCCGCGCTCCAGACATCCCAGCCGGAACCGGCGGCCAGCGGATAGTTGAAGTTGAAGCCTTCGCCGGCGCCTTCGCCCAGTTCGTCGTCGTAGCCGAGGAAGAACGGGAATTCGGCTTCCGGGTGGCCGTGAATCGAGGTGAACAGCACGTCGCTGCGCTCGTAGAAAATCGACTGGGTGCCGTTGCCGTGGTGATAGTCGACGTCGAGGATTGCGACCTTTTTGTGGCCCTGATCGAGGAAGGCCTGGGCGGCGATAGCGGCGTTGTTCAGGTAGCAATAACCCCCCATCAAGTCGCCGGCGGCGTGGTGTCCCGGTGGACGGCACAGGGCGAAGGCACTATGAGCGCCGCGCTGGATTTCAGCCTGTGCGGTCAGGGCAACTTGTGCTGCGCTGTAGGCGGCTTGCCAGGTGCCGGCGGTGATCGGTGCGCCGCCGTCGAAGCTGTAGTAGCCGAGTTCGCCGTGCAGGCTGGTAGGTTTTTTCTGGCGCAGGGTGCGAGCTGGCCAGGTGTACGGCAGCAGGTCGCCGTCGGTGTTGAATTCGGTCCAGCGGGCCCAGGCGCCTTTGAAGAAGTCCAGGTAGTCGCGGCTGTGGATGCGGGCAATCGGCTCGAGACCGAAATCCTTCGGCCCTTGCACCGGGCCGAGTTCCTGTTTCTGCACGCGCGCCAGCACGTGGTCGGCACGGGACGGCATCTCGAAGCAGGGCTTGAGTTGGCCATCGATCAATTCGCAACGGCCGTGGTGCAGGTGGTGATCATCCGAGTAGATTGTCAGCATTTCTTGTTCTCCGCAGGCTGATTCGGTTTGAACACAGTCTTGCGGCGTGGGCGGATTTGGAAAACGGCAGGAAAGGCCAAAAGGGGATCGATATGGCCAAAACGTATGACCGGAATTCGCCCCTTCTTCGACGCACCCGAACCCCGTAGGAGCGAGGCTTGCCCGCGAAGGCGTCCTTGAATGCGCTAAAAGC
>NZ_JBSVXG010000421.1:0-2396 GCF_054070595.1 Pseudomonas sp. SDO55104_S430
TTGACCGAGTCGCTCAGGTGAACGCGGTCCAATGTGGGAGCGGGCTTGCTCGCGAAGAACGATGACGCGGTCTGCCTATTCAACACTGCGCGGCAACTGAAGGGTCACCCGCAACCCACCCTCACGCAGATTCTGCAGGCTCACTTCCCCACCATGGCTATGGGCAATGTTGCGGGCGATGCCCAGCCCCAAACCATACCCCTGCTGCTGCCCCGCCAGACGGAAGTGCGGTTCGAATACCTGCTCCAGCCGCTGCTCGGGAACCCCCGGGCCTTCGTCATCGACGTGCAGCACAAAGGCGCTCTCGTCGTCATCGATGTGCAGGTGGGCGTTCTGCCCATACTTCAGCGCATTGTCGATCAAGTTGCCGATGCAACGCTTGAGCGCCAGGGGCTTGCCCGGATAAGCCGCGAGCGCCCGACCCTGCTGAGTCACGCGACCATTGCCATTAGGCGCCACGTACGGCTCCACCAGACATTCGAGCACATGGTTGAGATCTACCGACTCGATGTTCTCGTGAATGTCGGTGTCCTTCACGCATTGCAGCGCGCCCTTGACCAGCAGTTCCAGCTCATCCAGATCGCGGCCGAACTTGGCTTGCAGCTTTTCGTCTTCCAGCAGTTCGACCCGCAGGCGCAGACGGGTAATTGGCGTGCGCAGGTCGTGGGAAATCGCGCTGAACAGCTGGCTGCGTTCGGTCAGGTAACGGCTGATACGTTCGCGCATGGTGTTGAACGCGCGGCCCACTTCGACCACTTCACTGCCACCGCCTTCGGCCACCGGTTCCACATCGGCGCCCAGCGACAATTCCCGTGCCGCCCGCGCCAAACGCTTGAGCGGCCGGCTCTGCCAGTGCACCAGCAGGCCGATGAACAACAACAGAAAACCGCTGGTGAGAATGATGAACCATACCTGCTGCGCCGGCAGGCCCTGCTCTTCAAGGCTGGTGTAGGGCTCGGGCAGCAGCGAGGCGATGTACAGCCATTCACCGGGCGCCATCTGGATCTGCGTCACCAGCACCGGTGGATTCACCGGTTCCAGGGTCAGCGCATAGTGCGCCCAGGAGCGCGGCAACTCGTCGAGTTTCAGGCCGCCATTGAAAATCCGCAGATCCTCGGGGCTGACAAAAGACACCGAGATGTCGGTGTCCTGGCCCAGGGACTGACGCAGCACCTCGTCCACCGCTTTCATCACCGCCAGCTTGCGCGGTGTGATCGGCAACACTTCCATGCCCAGGGGTTTGTCGTTGAGTGTCACGACGAACCGCGTGCCGCCCATGCTGCGCAACTGGTCAAGCACCAACGGCCGATAGGCCACCGGCAATGAGCGCAGGTAACTGACGCTGGCGTTCATCGAATGGGCGAGACTGCGGGCGCTGGTGACCAGACCTTCAAGCTGCGTGGCGCGCAGTTGCGAGACCCAGATCACGCTCGACAGCGCTTGGGCGAACAACACCGCCAGCAACGTCAGCAGCAACATGCGCCCGAGCAGCGAGCGCGGCACCGGGATTCGTTTGATCAGCTTGCGCAAAGACTCAGTGACCATTGCTGGCGACCACATTGGCTGCCAGTTGGTAACCACTGCCACGCACGGTGCGGATCAGCCGTGGCGGTTTTTCCGTATCACGCAGGCGTTGGCGCAGGCGACTGACCGCCATGTCGACGATGCGATCGAGCGGCATCAATTCACGGCCCCGGGTGGCGTTGCCGATGGTGTCGCGGTCGAGAATTTGCTGGGGATGATCGAGGAACAGTTTCAGCAGGGCGAAATCAGCGCCGGAGAGAATCACTTCTTCGCCATCGATGTGGAACAGACGGTGGCTGACCATGTCCAGCCGCCAGTCATCGAAGGCCAGCACTTCACTGCCGGAACGATCCTGACCGAACTGGGCACGGCGCAACAGGGCCTTGATGCGGGCCTGCAATTCGCGGGGACTGAAGGGTTTGCCGAGGTAATCGTCGGCACCCAGTTCCAGGCCGATGACCCGGTCGGCCTCGTCGGAGCTGGCGGTGAGCATGATGATGGGCACTTGCGCCCGACGCGGGTGTTGGCGAATCCAGCGGCACAGACTGAAACCGTCTTCGTCCGGGAGCATCACGTCGAGGATCACCAGATCGCTGGGTTCGTCGTTGAGGGCCTGGCGAAAACCGGCGCCATCGGGCGTGGTACGAACCTGGAAACCGGCGCGGGTCAGGTAGGTATCCAGCAACTCGCGTATCTCTTGATCGTCATCGACCAACAATATCGACTTGTTGACTGAGCTCACGGGGCGGCGTCCTTGTTGTTTGAATTGGGCGGATTATGCCTTAAGCGCTGAACCTGCAAACACCACATCACCAATGTGGGAGCGGGCTTGCTCGCGAATGCGGTGTGTCAGACAACACAATGTTCAATGA
>NZ_JBSVXG010000422.1:0-2383 GCF_054070595.1 Pseudomonas sp. SDO55104_S430
ATGTCAGACACATTGATTTTGGCTGACACCCCGCTATCGCGAGCAAGCTCGGCTCCTACAGGGGTTTGTTTGTGCCGGGTTCAGAGGCCCAGCAGCGACAACATGATGAAGGTCGCGAACAGCACAAAATGCGTCATCCCCTCGATGGCATTGGTTTCACCGTCATTCAAATTGATCGCGCTGACAATCAGCGTGATGAAGATCATCACCGTCTGCACCGGGGTCATGGCCATCTGGAATGGCTGGCCGGTGTAGAGCGCCATCGCCTCCATCACAGGCACCGTCAGGATCACCGTCGACAACGACGCCCCCAACGCAATGTTGACCACCGACTGCATACGGTTGGCCAGTGCCGCGCGCAACGCGGTCAGAATCTCCGGCGCCGCGGAAATCGCCGCCACCAGAATCGCCGTGACCACCGGCGGTGCCCCCGTCCCTTCCAGCCCAAGATCGAGGGTCTTGGACATCACCTCCGCCAACGCGCCGATGACCACCACGCCAAACACCAGAATGCCGATGGACAGCGCGAGACTGACGGGTTTCGGTTCCTGCTCGATGGGCTCCTTGCGACGGCGTTTATCCGGATAGCTGTAGCTGAAAAAGTAACTGTGCGGCCCGACCTGCATGCGCAGGAACAGCGCGTAAAGCACCACCATCGCGCCGATGGTGAACGCCGAGTACAACTTCCAACGCTCCTCTGGAATGAACTCCGGGACCACCATCGACACGCCCATGGCGGTGAGGATCATCACGCTGTAACTGCGCGCCGAGTCATCGTTGTAGGACTGTTCGCCATGTTTGAGGCCGCCCATCAACGCCGCCAGGCCTAGAATCCCGTTGATGTCGAGCATCACCGCCGAGTAAATAGTGTCGCGCACCAGAGTCGGCGACGCTTCGTTGCTCATCATGATCGCCAGGATCACCACTTCCACCAGCACCGCCGCCAGGGTCAGGATCATGGTGCCGTAGGGATCACCGACTTTTTCCGCGAGCAGTTCGGCCTGGTGGGCCACGCGCATGGAGGCCGCGATGATGAAAGCGATCAGCACCAGCCCGGCGCTCAGCGCCACCCCCTGCCCGCTGTGCAGCAACCAGTGCTCAAGCGGAAACGCGACCACGGCGGCGAGCACCGCTAGCAGCAGAAAGCTTTCCTGTTTAAGGATCGTGAGCATGGCGGGCCTTTTGCAGTGATAGAGCTGTTAAGCGACTGACTGCGACGCGGTGCTAATGTTTCGTTAGACCTTAGCGTATCGATGGCTCAAACCAGGGTTATGAACCTTTCGGTCAGGTTTTACCGAATGTTTGTGCAAGCACCTGTAGAATGCCCGCCCATCTGCACCTGATGAGAAAAGAATATGTACGACTGGCTGAACGCCCTGCCCAAGGCAGAACTGCACCTGCACCTTGAAGGTTCGCTGGAGCCCGAGCTGCTGTTCGCCCTGGCCGAACGCAACAAGATCGCCCTGCCGTGGAGCGATGTCGAAACACTGCGCAAGGCCTACGCCTTCAACAACCTGCAAGAGTTCCTCGACCTGTACTACCAGGGCGCCGGCGTGCTGCAAACGTCCCAGGATTTCTACGACCTGACCTGGGCCTACCTGCTGCGCTGCAAGGAACAGAACGTTATTCACACAGAACCGTTCTTCGATCCGCAGACCCACACCGACCGTGGCATCCCCTTCGAAGTGGTTCTCAACGGCATCGCCGCCGCCCTGAAAGATGGCGAGCAGCAACTGGGCGTCACCAGCGGCCTGATCCTGAGCTTCCTGCGTCACCTGAGCGAAGAAGAGGCGCAGAAAACACTCGACCAGGCGTTGCCGTTCCGTGAAGCCTTTGTGGCGGTCGGCCTGGACAGCTCCGAGATGGGGCATCCGCCGAGCAAGTTCAAGCGCGTGTTCGACCGTGCCCGCGACGAAGGCTTCCTGACCGTCGCCCACGCCGGTGAAGAAGGTCCGCCCGAGTACATCTGGGAAGCACTCGACCTGCTGAAAATCCAGCGTATCGACCATGGCGTACGCGCCATCGAGGACGAGCGCCTGATGCAGCGGATTATCGACGAGCAGATCCCGCTGACCGTGTGCCCGCTGTCCAACACCAAGCTGTGCGTGTTCGACCACATGTCGCAGCACAACATTCTCGACATGCTCGAGCGTGGCGTGAAAGTGACGGTGAACTCCGATGATCCGGCGTACTTCGGTGGTTATGTCACGGAGAACTTCCATGCTCTGCATACGCATCTGGGGATGACTCAGGATCAGGCCAGGCGACTGGCGCAGAACAGCCTGGATGCGCGGTTGGTGAAGCCGTAAGTAAACCTGTAGGAGCCGAGCTTGCTCGCGAAAGCGGTGTGTCAGTCGACGTCATCATTGACTGACACACCGCA
>NZ_JBSVXG010000423.1:0-2285 GCF_054070595.1 Pseudomonas sp. SDO55104_S430
CTTCTTGGATAACTCTTAAATAAGTGTCGCAAGTTGATTTTATAGGTTTTTTTGACCGTTTTTGATTTTTAAAAAAATCAGCTTTTTTACAGGTTAGAAAGTAAAAATATTTATTTATTTGACAACCATGCACGGCATGGTATTTGTATTAGTAACGAACAATAATAACTTTCATGATATTTATTCCACAACGCATAATCCTTAAAAATCTTACTCCTGAATTTTTCTTTGCAGAATGTGAAAGGCAGTATTTTTTTGAGCGAGCCATCGAAAAAAAGATGATTGCAAAGGAATGTCTTGAAAATAAGTTAAATAACTCATCAAAAAGAAAGCGTGAAAACATAGCCAAAGAAATAAGAAACCTCAAAAATAAATTCACTTGGGTTGCCACTTGCAGTGAATATAGATGCTGGAAGATACGACATAAATACATTCTAGCTGGCGATTTGGACGAAATCGTCAAAAATATCACGTTTGTTTTCGAGAGAATTCAAGAGCAACTAATAATAAAGCAGAGAAACCTCGACAACGATGACTCCGGCGAGAGTATTTTTTCACGCATAAAGAATGATTGGGATATCGGTTATGGTATCAAAATAAAGGACATTAAAGGGTCAACTATAAAAGACAAGCTCATCAACATTGCTGATGAGAAAAGACTTAAATCACAAATAAAAAGAATACAAAAACAAAGAAGCGAACTTTTAAAGCTGCACTCAGGTTTGATTGGTTCCGGTCGAGCATTTGAGATTTGTAGTGATGAAGTTGTTCGCAATAGAGAAGCTGACGAAGCCAGCCAGCTTGATTACATAATGAAGAAATCTCTTGTTAATGAAAACAACAAGAAAATCCCACTATGGAAAGTAGCAAGCACTGAAAAGCAAAGATTTGCTGAGATATTTATCCAAGTCTCATCGTTGGACGCCTATGCCAAACAACTTGACTATAAGCCTCTTTTCATAACTTTTACCGCTCCGGCAAGATTTCATCCAAAGCCGTCGAAAGGCGTTAGTTCTTGGGACGGTTCAACCCCAAAGGATAGCAATGATTACTTGAAAGGCTTATGGAATGCTTTTAGAAAAGACATCCATAGACATAAGATTGAGATGAATGGTTTCTGGGCAGTCGAACCTCACAAAGACCAGTGCTTTCATAAGCACGCTTTAATGTATGTTAATAAGAAACATTATGACGAATTAGTAATCTTGATTAACAAGCATTTTAGACACTCGGAAAACGCCGTAAGAATTGAAGAAATTGACGCAAAGAAAAGCAAGGCAACATCATACGTGATGAAGTATCTAACTAAGTCATTCAATTTGGAATTCGAGTTAAAAGGCGGCGTCCTAAATGTAGATAAGTTGGAAATCTCAAATCACAAAAAAGTTAGAGCAGTTCAAGCACTGTGGTCTGTGCGTAGATATGCAATGTTCGGCGTTAAGAATACGCTTTCATTGTGGAGAGAGCTGAAAAGAAAATCATTCTTGAAAGGCAAGAATGACGTTATTGATAAGGCGTTCGCATTTGTGGACAAGAACGATTTCATTGGGTTCTCTATATTTGTAAATGGAAACCTAAAAATAATGAGGCTATACAGCAAAATACAAGTATTTAAGAATGACCTGCTCGGTGATGTTTTCGGAAAAAGACTAATAGGTAAATACATAATTGATTTGAGCACAAAAGAAATGATTGATATAAAAGCAAATTACAAAATTGTTGATACTGCATTGCTTGATGCTGCCGAGTTGCAATAAATAAATACTTATCTATTGATTATTTATAATCGCATGTTATATTGTTATCAAGAACAGGAGATTATGAGCATGCAACTAATAAGGGTAACTAGCAAAAGAAAAGAAATCTTAAAATATACAAAAAAACTAGGTCTTTATGGTTTATATAAAGATGTTAAGAATGCACATGACAAAAGTGTTTGTCATTTGATTTTTGACCCATTAGATTACACATTCAAGGTGCTGGTAGACCAAAGTAGAGTTCCTTACGAATATCAAGACGAATGTATAAGGGACTTATAACAAAGCCAGCTAATGCTGGTTTTTTTGTGCCTGAATTTTGTCAAGAAAAATATGTATTTATTTGACTTTGCTTTTATTTGTGCTCTAATAAATATATATAAATAAGAAAGGGACACTAATGAAAAAACCAAAAGCAAAAGCAAATCTTAAAGTTTGCACCATCACACTCGACGCTGAAACACATAATCAATTTAGAGAAATTGCCAATACTCACAAATTTCCGTTGTCACGCTTTATAAATGATTG
>NZ_JBSVXG010000424.1:0-2177 GCF_054070595.1 Pseudomonas sp. SDO55104_S430
CCATCTTTTTGGGGCCGCTTCGCAGCCCAGCGGGGGCAAGCCCCCTCGCCACAAAAGCACGCACACCGCTCGTCCCCTCTCCCGCCCCGCAGTTGAAATCTTTTCCACCACCCCCATATGGGTTGGCATAAGGCACTTTCGCCCAGCTGCGTGGAGACTCTTCCCTTGACCACCATCGTTTCAGTTCGCCGCCAAGGCAAAGTCGTCATGGGCGGCGACGGCCAGGTTTCTCTCGGCAATACCGTGATGAAAGGCAACGCCAAGAAAGTCCGTCGCCTGTACCACGGTGAAGTCCTTGCCGGTTTTGCCGGTGCCACCGCTGACGCCTTTACCCTTTTCGAACGCTTCGAAGGCCAGCTGGAAAAACACCAGGGCCATCTGGTTCGCGCCGCCGTCGAGCTCGCTAAAGAATGGCGTACCGACCGCTCCCTGAGCCGTCTGGAAGCCATGCTCGCCGTCGCCAACAAGGACGCCTCCCTGATCATCACCGGCAACGGTGACGTGGTCGAGCCGGAAAACGGCCTGATCGCCATGGGTTCCGGTGGCGCCTACGCCCAGGCCGCCGCCAGCGCGCTGCTGAAGAAAACCGATCTGTCCGCCCGGGAAATCGTCGAGACCGCTCTCGGCATCGCCGGCGACATCTGCGTATTCACCAACCACACTCAGACCATTGAGGAGCAGGACTGCGCCAAAGGCGACGAGTAAGTCTGTTTAGGCCGTACGCCACGACTCACTTGATTAAGGTCCGCAAAATATTATGTCCATGACTCCCCGTGAAATCGTCCACGAACTCAATCGCCATATCATCGGCCAGGACGATGCCAAGCGCGCCGTCGCCATTGCCCTGCGCAACCGCTGGCGCCGGATGCAGCTGCCAGAAGAGCTGCGCGTAGAAGTCACCCCGAAGAACATCCTGATGATCGGCCCGACCGGTGTCGGTAAAACCGAGATCGCCCGTCGCCTGGCCAAGCTGGCCAACGCGCCGTTCATCAAGGTCGAAGCCACCAAGTTCACCGAAGTCGGTTATGTCGGTCGCGATGTCGAATCGATCATCCGTGACCTGGCCGACGCGGCGATCAAGCTGCTGCGCGAACAGGAAATCACCAAGGTTCGCCACCGCGCCGAAGACGCCGCCGAAGAGCGCATCCTCGACGCCCTGCTGCCACCGGCACGCATGGGTTTCAGCAACGACGAAACGCCGAGCTCCGATTCCAACACCCGTCAGCTGTTCCGCAAGCGTCTGCGCGAAGGCCAACTGGATGACAAGGAAATCGAAATCGAAGTCGCCGAAATGGCCGGCGTCGATATTTCCGCGCCACCGGGCATGGAAGAGATGACCAACCAGCTGCAGAGCCTGTTCGCCAACATGGGCAAGGGCAAGCGCAAGAGCCGCAAGCTCAAGGTCAAGGAAGCGCTGAAGCTGGTTCGCGACGAAGAAGCCAGCCGCCTGGTCAACGATGAAGAGTTGAAGGCCAAGGCCCTGGAAGCGGTCGAGCAGCACGGCATCGTGTTCATCGACGAAATCGACAAGGTGGCCAAGCGCGGCAATGTCGGCGGCGCCGACGTGTCCCGCGAAGGCGTACAGCGCGACCTGCTGCCGCTGATCGAAGGCTGCACCGTCAACACCAAGCTGGGCATGGTCAAGACCGACCACATCCTGTTCATTGCTTCCGGTGCGTTCCATCTGAGCAAGCCGAGCGACCTGGTACCCGAGCTGCAAGGCCGTCTGCCGATTCGCGTCGAACTCAAGGCCCTGTCGCCGCAGGACTTCGAACGCATCCTCAGCGAGCCGCACGCGTCGCTCACCGAGCAATACTGCGCGCTGCTGAAAACCGAAGGCCTGTCCATCGAGTTCCAGCCGGACGGCATCAAGCGCATCGCCGAGATCGCCTGGCAGGTCAACGAGAAGACCGAGAACATCGGTGCCCGTCGCCTGCACACCCTGCTCGAGCGCCTGCTCGAAGAGGTGTCCTTCAGCGCCGGCGACCTGGCCAGCGCCCATGACGACAAGGCGATCCAGATCGACGCCGACTACGTCAACAACCACCTGGGTGAATTGGCGCAGAACGAAGACCTGTCCCGTTATATCCTGTAAGCAGCCCTTACGGTAATCGCGGACCCTGTGGGAGCGGGCTTGCTCGCGAAGGCGAAGTGTCAGTCGACATCACATTGACTGT
>NZ_JBSVXG010000425.1:0-2171 GCF_054070595.1 Pseudomonas sp. SDO55104_S430
ATGACGCGGGCTGTCTGAATGCCCGCGGTGCCTGGGCGTCCATCGCGAGCAAGCTGGCTCCTACAGGGTGGTCGCCCGGCCAAATTGCAGGTTAGACTCCGTGGTCCTGCCCAACCCGCTCAGTGATGCTTTCCGATGCTTGAACAGTACGTCAAAAAGATCCTCACCTCGCGCGTTTATGACGTTGCCGTAGAAACCCCATTGCAGACTGCCCGTCAGCTCTCCGAGCGGCTGGGCAATGAGATTTGGCTCAAGCGTGAAGACTTGCAGCCGGTGTTCTCCTTCAAGATTCGCGGCGCGTACAACAAGCTCACGCAGTTGAGCGACGAAGAGCGCGCCCGTGGCGTGGTCACCGCTTCGGCGGGCAACCATGCCCAGGGCCTGGCCCTGGCGGCCAAGGTGCTGGGTGTGAAGGCGACCATCGTCATGCCCAAGACCACCCCCGAGATCAAGGTCGAAGGCGTGCGTTCGCGCGGCGGCAAAGTGGTGCTGCACGGCGACTCGTTTCCCGAAGCCCTGGCCTACTCGCTCAAACTGGTCGACGAAAAAGGCTACGTCTACATTCACCCCTATGACGATCCCCACACCATTGCCGGGCAGGGCACGGTGGCCATGGAGATTCTGCGTCAGCACCCGGGGCGTCTGGATGCGATTTTCGTCCCGGTGGGCGGCGGCGGCCTGATCGCCGGCATCGCGGCGTACGTCAAATACCTGCGCCCGGACATCAAGATCATTGGCGTCGAGCCGGACGACTCCAATTGCCTGCAGGCCGCCATGGCCGCGGGCGAGCGCGTGGTCCTACCGACCGTGGGCATCTTCGCCGACGGCGTGGCGGTGGCGCAGATCGGCCAGCACACTTTCGACATCTGCAAGGATCACGTCGATGAAGTGATCACCGTCAGCACCGACGAGATCTGCGCAGCCATCAAGGATATCTACGACGATACCCGCTCGATCACCGAACCTGCCGGCGCCCTGGGCGTGGCTGGGATCAAGAAGTATGTCGAGCAACGCGGCATCAACGGGCACACCTTGGTCGCTATCGACTCCGGCGCCAACGTCAATTTCGACCGCCTGCGCCATGTGGCCGAGCGCGCCGAACTGGGTGAAGGCCGCGAAGCCATCATCGCCGTGACGATCCCTGAGAAGCCGGGCAGCTTCAAGGCGTTCTGCGAGGCCATCGGCAAGCGCCAGATCACCGAATTCAACTATCGCTACAACACCGGCAGCGAAGCGCACATCTTCGTTGGTGTGCAGACCCATCCGGACACCGACCCGCGCAGCGCATTGATCGCCAGCCTCGGCGAGCAGGGTTTCCCGGTGGTCGACCTGACCGACAACGAACTGGCCAAGCTGCACATCCGGCACATGGTCGGCGGTCGCGCGGCGCACGTAGTGGACGAAGTGATCCTGCGCTTCGAATTCCCTGAGCGTCCGGGGGCCTTGTTCAACTTCCTTAATAAGCTGGGCGGACGCTGGAACATCTCGATGTTCCATTACCGCAACCATGGCGCGGCAGATGGCCGTGTGGTCGCGGGCCTGCAAGTGCCCCATGACGAGCGTCATCTGGTGCCGGCGGCGCTGGAAGAGATCGGCTACCCGTACTGGGACGAAAGCGACAATCCGGCGTATCAGCTGTTTCTTGGCTGAGCGGCTACGCTTGGGGGCAAGGCATAAGGAAATCGAACCATGGAAACGTTAACTGCCCTGAAAGCGGCGCATATGGCGGCCACGGTCATTCTGCTGCTGTGCGCGCTGGGCCTGGGCTTCTGGGTCTGGCGTACAAAACGCAACGGTGATGCCACGGCGCCAAGTCGTACCCTGCAACGTCCGCGGGTGTTCATCTGGCTGCTGATGGGGCTGGCGCTGCTGAGCATGCCCTTCACCGGCTGGTGGATGGTGCACCTGGTGGGCTGGCCGTTGGGGCAGACCTGGCTGCTGGCATCCAGCGTGCTCTACACCGTGGCGGCGCTGGCGTGGTTCTGGCTGCTGGTGCGGCTGAACAAGGCGCGCAAGACGCCGGGTGGGGTGGGGCGGTTCAGCTTTGCCTTGGCGTTGTTCAGTTTTGTCTGCTTTATCGCCATTGCCGGGTTGATGGGCGCCAAGCCGGTTTAAAGTCTGAAACCGTATCGAATTCTTCGCGGGCAAGCCTCGCTCCTACAGGGTTCATC
>NZ_JBSVXG010000426.1:0-2158 GCF_054070595.1 Pseudomonas sp. SDO55104_S430
TGTGTTCACCCCTTTTGTGAACACCCCGAACCCTGTAGGAGCGAGGCTTGCCCGCGAAGCTTTTAGGGATAAAGCCCCCAATTTACGAGGCTTCCAGAGGGTAATGGAATTTTTGCTCTAAAATGACTGCTTGTTATTCTTGAGTCACAAATGTGACCATATAGGCCGCTTTTGGCTCTGTTCGACCCTTGGCAAAGCTGCTACTCTCGGCGCGCTTTGTGACTTCTCGGCCTGGAAAAAAGCCAGACTCACGTATAAACAAACACCAATAATAATCGCATCAAATGCGGTGCTGAATTCGCGTTGCTGAGGAGTGGGCTTCCATGAACGAAGACTTTTGGAAGGATAAGTACCCAGCTGGAATTGCTAGCGATATCAATCCAGATGAGTATCCGAATATTCAGGCAGTGTTGAAGCAATCCTGCCAACGCTTCGCCAACAAACCGGCGTTCAGCAACCTGGGCAAGACAATCACCTACGGTGAGCTGTACGAATTGTCCGGTGCGTTTGCCGCTTATCTGCAACAGCATACCGATTTGCAGCCCGGCGATCGAATCGCCGTGCAACTGCCCAACGTATTGCAGTACCCGGTGGCCGTCTTCGGTGCTATCCGTGCCGGGCTGATCGTGGTCAACACCAACCCGCTTTACACCGCACGGGAAATGGAGCACCAGTTCAACGACTCCGGCGCCAAGGCCCTGGTGTGTCTGGCCAACATGGCGCACCTGGCGGAAACCGTCGTGCCCAAGACCGGCGTCAAGCACGTGATCGTCACCGAAGTGGCGGACCTGCTGCCACCGCTCAAGCGCCTGCTGATCAACAGCGTGATCAAGTACGTGAAGAAGATGGTGCCGGCGTATCACTTGCCGAAAGCCATCAAGTTCAACGACGTGCTGAGCAAGGGCCAGGGCCAGCCGGTGACCGAGGCGAGCCCGGCCAGCAGCGATGTCGCCGTGCTGCAATACACCGGCGGCACCACCGGCGTTGCCAAGGGCGCGATGCTGACCCACCGTAACCTGGTGGCCAACATGCTGCAGTGCAAGGCACTGATGGGCTCCAACCTCAACGAAGGCTGCGAGATCCTGATCACGCCGCTGCCGCTGTACCACATCTATGCCTTCACCTTTCACTGCATGGCGATGATGCTGATCGGCAACCACAACATCCTGATCAGCAACCCGCGCGACTTGCCGGCGATGGTCAAGGAACTGTCGAAGTGGAAGTTCAGCGGCTTCGTCGGCCTCAACACCCTGTTCGTGGCCCTGTGCAACAACGAAGGCTTCCGCAAGCTGGACTTCTCGGCGCTGAAAGTCACCCTGTCCGGCGGCATGGCCCTGCAACTGGCGGCTGCCGAGCGCTGGAAAGCGGTGACCGGCTGTGGCATCTGCGAAGGTTACGGCATGACCGAAACCAGCCCGGTGGCCACCGTGAACCCGATCCAGATGACCCAGATCGGCACCATCGGCATTCCGGTGCCTTCGACGCTGTGCAAAATCATCAACGATGCTGGGGCCGAGCAGCCGCTGGGCGAAATCGGCGAGCTGTGCGTGAAAGGCCCGCAGGTGATGAAGGGCTACTGGCAGCGCCAGGAAGCCACCGATGAAATCCTCGACAGCGAAGGCTGGCTCAAGACCGGTGACATCGCGCTGATCCAGCCCGATGGCTACATGCGCATCGTCGATCGCAAGAAAGACATGATCCTGGTCTCCGGTTTCAACGTGTACCCCAACGAACTGGAAGACGTGCTGGCGACTCTGCCGGGCGTGCTGCAATGCGCGGCCATCGGCGTACCGGACGAGAAGTCGGGGGAATCGATCAAGATTTTCATCGTCGCCAAGCCGGGCGTGACCCTGACCAAGGAACAGGTGATGGAGCACATGCGCGCCAACGTCACCGCGTACAAGGTTCCACGCTCCGTGGAATTCCGCGACGCGCTGCCGACCACCAACGTCGGCAAGATCCTGCGGCGTGAATTGCGTGATGAAGAGCTGAAGAAGATCAACGCGAAGAAAGCCACCGCGTAAAAACACAAAGCCCCGCAGATGCGGGGCTTTTTGTTTGTTGGCCTTAAAAGACTCAGTGCCTTTCAGGTCCCCTTCGCGAGCAAGCCCGCTCCCACATTCGATCGCGCTCTGTCTGAAGGACTCGGTCAAAATGC
>NZ_JBSVXG010000427.1:0-2126 GCF_054070595.1 Pseudomonas sp. SDO55104_S430
TACAGGGTACGTGTTTCCTGTAGGAGCGAGGCTTGCCCGCGAAATCGATCTGTCAGGCGACGGCGATCTCGCCTTCACCCGCCAACTTGCGGTTCAACTGATGCCGCCACCGCACATAAAGCAGCGCTGAACAGAACACCGCCAGACTTGCCGCCATCTCCAGCAAACCGAACATCTGCCGGTTCGGGTCATACGCCGCCAGCGCACCCTTGATGAAATACAGGTTCACCACGAAACACATCCACGAATGCCCGCGCGGGCTGCCGGTGAGCATGCCGGGCGCCAGGATCAGCAGCGGCACCAGCTCGATCAGCAAAATCACCCATGGCCGGGCGCCGTGCAGGTCCGCGACCAGCAGGTAGTAGATGCACAGCAATCCCACCAGACCGAGAAAACACAGCAGGCTGATCACCCGCATGGCGCGGACCCGGGGTTCGAGCCATTCAAGGGCGGGCAGGATCTTCGGCTTCCTGGCCATCCTCAGCCCTCCAGCTTCTGTGCGGTCTTGGCCAAGCGCATGCCCAGTGCGCGGCACAGCGCCACTTCGTGGGAATCCAGACCGCTCTTGCCGTCAGCCCCGGCGTGATGGCTGGCGCCATACGGCGTGCCGCCGCCCTGGGTTTCCAGCAAGGCCGACTCGCTGTACGGCAGGCCGGTGATAAGCATGCCGTGGTGCAGCAACGGCAACATCATCGACAACAGGGTGGTTTCCTGGCCGCCGTGCAGGCTAGCGGTCGACGTGAATACGCCAGCCGGTTTGCCCACCAGCGCGCCGGTCAGCCACAGGTTGCTGGTGCCGTCGAGGAAGTACTTGAGTGGTGCCGCCATGTTGCCGAAGCGGGTCGGGCTGCCCAGGGCCAGGCCCGCGCAGTTTTTCAGGTCGTCGAGGCTGGCGTACAGCGCGCCGTCGTCCGGAATGTCCGGCGACACGGCTTCGCACTCGGTGGAGATCGCCGGCACCGTACGTAGCCGTGCTTCAAGCCCGGCCTGCTCGACGCCACGGGCGATCTGCCGCGCCATTTCGTTGGTCGAGCCGCTGCGGCTGTAATACAGAACCAGAATGTACGGCGTGCTCATGGCAGCAGTTCCAGGATCTGCTCCGGCGGACGGCCGATGATGGCTTTGTCGCCGACGGCCAGAATCGGACGCTCCATGAGTTTCGGATGAGACGCGATAGCCGCGATCAGTTGTGCTTCGCTGAGCGTGGTGTCCGCCAGGTTGAGGGTTTTGTACTCGTCTTCGCCGGTGCGCAGCAGATCGCGGGCTCCGATGCCCAGCTTGCTCAGCAGGCTCTGGATTTGCGCGGCGTCCAGCGGGGTTTCCAGATAGCGCACCACGGTCGGGGTCAGGCCGCGGGCTTCGAGCAGTTCGAGCGCACCGCGGGATTTCGAGCAGCGCGGGTTGTGATAAAGCGTCAGATCGGTCATGAGCGGGTCGCATGTTGTGTAAGGTGGCGGCTATTCTAACTGTGCAACGCGTAATCCAGAACCTTGGGAGGCAATGGGTCGCGGCAGTATTCTTTTTTCGACAAGGAATCACGACATGGCAAGGCGACTGGCAGCGGCATTGGCGATCTTCGGCGCGTTGATGCTGACGGGATGTGGGGGTAACGACTACGGGATCGATCAGAACGGGCAGAAGGTCGCTGCCGATCGCCTGGACGATAAATGGCTGGTACTCAACTACTGGGCCGAATGGTGTGGCCCGTGCCGAACCGAGATTCCGGAATTGAACCACCTGTCCGAGCAGCTCAAGGACAAGAATATCGGGGTTTTCGGGGTCAACTTCGACAATGTGCAGGGTGAAGAGCTGAAGAGCGCGAGCGAGAAGCTCGGGATCAAGTTCACCGTGCTGGCGCAGGATCCTTCCGAACTGTTCGAGCTGCCGCGCAGTGAAGCCTTGCCGGTGACCTACATCATCGACAACAAGGGCAAGGTACGCGAACAGTTGATGGGCGAGCAGACGGCGGCGGGGGTGATGGCGAAGCTGGAGGCGTTGCAGGCGAAGAATTGAGTCGCTGACTCAGTACCTGTAGCAGCTGGCGCAGCCTGCGTCCGGCTGCGCAGCAGTCGCAAAACCTGAGTGCTAGATTTGCCTGAAACACCGCATAGTCTGATTTCACGACT
>NZ_JBSVXG010000428.1:0-2104 GCF_054070595.1 Pseudomonas sp. SDO55104_S430
TACAAAAAATCGCATGGTTTGAACCTGTAGGAGCGAGGCTTGCCCGCGAAGAGTGCCCGAACAGACGCTAGAGATACGGGCTCAAACCACCGCCGCAAAATTCTGCCTGAACTGCTGCGGCGTCACCCCCAATCGGCGGTTGAACACACTGCGCATATGCTGCGCATCACGAAACCCACACTGATACGCCACGGTCTTGAGCGGCGCATTGGTGCTTTCCAGGAACACCCGCGCCGCATCCACCCTCGCCCGCTCGACGAACTCGGCAGGAGTGATTTTTGCCTCCTTGGCGAACACCCGGGAAAAGTTGCGCGCGCTCATGTTGGCGGCGTTGGCTAGGTCGGCGATGGTCAGGTCGCCGGTGAGGTTGGCCAGCACGTACTGCTGAACCATCGCCACCGCTGAAGTCGGTTCGGCGTGGGGCGTGAGGAACGGGCTGAACTGCGACTGGCCACCCGAGCGCTGGGTGAACACCACCAGCCGCTTGGCCACGCTCAGCGCCACGTCAGGGCCATGATCGCGGCCGAGCAGGTACAACGACAGGTCGATGCCGGCCGTGACTCCGGCCGAGGTGTAAAGCTCGCCATCCTGGGCGTACAGGCGATCGGCTTCCACCTTGGTCGACGGGCAGAGCGTCGCCAGCATCGCGGCGTCATCCCAGTGGGTCGTCACGGTCCGGCCTTCCAGCAGCCCCGCGCGGGCGAGCATGAAGGCGCCGTTGCAGATCGAGCCGAAGCGCGACGCCCGCCCGCAGGCGTCGCGCAGCCAGGCATCGAAGGTTGGGCCGAAATCCATGAACGGCAATTGCGGTCCGCCGGCTACCAGAAGCAAGTCGTAGTCTTGCGTCGCCTCGCTGAAATGCCGGTGAGCGTTCAGGGCCAGGCCGTTGGAGCAGGCCATCGCGCCTTGCTCGACGCCGATCACCTCCAGCCGATAGTGATCCTCGGGCGCCAGGAACCGGTTGGCCTCGGAAAACACATCCATGGGGCCGGTGACGTCCAGCGACTGGACGCCGGCGAAGACGACGATGGCGACGGTTTTGTGCATGCTTGAATCACCCTCGATGGCTCTGGAAACACCCCACACCTGTAGCAGCTGCCGAAGGCTGCGTCCGGCTGCGGAGCAGTCGATAAATCAGGCACCGCAGCGTCTCAGGTAAAACGTATGTGAATGGTTTTACGACTGCTTCGCAGCCGGACGCAGCCTTCGGCAGCTGCTACAGGTACGGTGTCAAAGTTAGCCAATCCGGGGGCAACAAGCGAGGCTGGCGCGATATCGCTGTTCATTGGCAAGGATCGCAGCCATGGATCGATTGTCCGGTTTTGGGTGCGCGAACAGACTGGACACCTCAGCGCCGTCACGGCGTTTCACCCCGAGGAAGCCCCCATGAGCACCACCATTGCCGGTATCAAAATCCCTGACAGCGCCCTGGCCAAAGCCGCCACCGAATACATCCGCGATATCGAATCCGACCTGCTCTACCACCACTCGCGCCGGGTATTTCTGTTTGGCGCGCTGAGCGGTGAACGCAAGCAACTCGCTTACAACCCGGAGCTGCTGTACATCGGCGCGATGTTCCACGACATCGGCCTGGTGGAAGGCTATCGCACCGACACCGAGCGCTTCGAAGTCGATGGCGCCAACGCCGCGGCAGCGTTCCTCAAGCCTTACGGTTTCAGCGATGACGATATCGAGCAGGTGTGGCTGTCGATTGCCCTGCACACCACCCCAGGCGTGCCGCAGCACCTGCGCCCGACCGTGGCGCTGGTGACCGCCGGTGTCGAGATGGACGTGCTGGGCATGGACTACGCGGCGTTTTCCACCGTGCAGCGCGAAGCGGTGGTGCATGCGCATCCACGGGGTGAAGGCTTCAAGGAATGCATCATCTGCGCCTTCGCCGGCGGCTTGCGCCATCGTCCGCAGACCACGTTCGGCAACGTGAAGACCGATGTACTGGTGGATCAGGAGCCTGGGTTCAAGCCGATGAACTTCGTCGAGGTCATCCGCAATTCGCCTTGGGTTTCCTGATCTGGATCAACACAAAACAACTGTGGGAGCGGGCTTGCTCGCGAAGAAGGAGTGTCAGTCGACATCTTTGTTGACT
>NZ_JBSVXG010000429.1:0-2082 GCF_054070595.1 Pseudomonas sp. SDO55104_S430
CATCCTCGCTCGATGACACACCGCTTTCGCGAGCAAGCCCGCTCCCACAGAGGGTTTGGGCAGGCCATATCAGACTTTTTGATGGTTATGCTCGATAATTCAGCCTAAGCGTCGGTTGGAACCTGCTGTTACAATGCCGGCCTGCGAATCTTCAGTCTTCTTAGATCAGGAGCACACCGGTGCCTGTCGTTTTTGTCGCCGCTTCCAAGCTGCCAACGCCTTTTGCGCAATTCACCATGCACGGCTTTCTCGATGAAGCCACCGGCCGCGAGCACGTTGTGCTGAGCCTGGGTGAGATCGCCGACGGTGCCCCGGTACTCGGCCGGTTGCATTCCGAGTGCCTGACGGGCGACGCCCTGTTCAGCCAGCGTTGCGACTGCGGCTCGCAACTGGAGGCCGCACTGCAGGCCATTGCCCGCGAAGGCCGTGGCGTGTTGCTGTACTTGCGTCAGGAAGGCCGCGGCATTGGCCTTCTGAACAAGATCCGCGCCTACGAATTGCAGGACGGCGGTGCCGACACCGTTGAAGCCAACGAGCGCCTGGGCTTCGCCGCCGACCAGCGTGACTACGCCATGTGCCTGCCGATGCTGGAGCACCTGGGCGTGAAATCCCTGCGTCTGATGACCAACAATCCGCGCAAGGTCAAAGCCTTGACCGACATGGGTATCGTGGTGGCCGAGCGCGTGCCGTTGCACACCGGCCACAACCCGCACAACAAACTTTACCTGGCGACCAAGGCCAGCAAGCTCGACCACATGATGGGCAACGAGCACCAGGGCGAGGTAGACCGGGCGTGACTCGCGGTCAGGTACGGCGGCGACTGTCCTTCAACTGGTGGCAATACTTTGCGTTGGCGTTGTTGCCGCTGTTCGTGATCAATGGCGTGTTCGGCGAAGGCGAGGCGATTCTGCCGGTGCTGGCGATGCCTTTTTTCATCGCCGGCGTGGCCTCGATGTTTGTCAGCCTGAAGTTCTTCGGTCGCTACAAGCACGCCTTGATCGCCACGCAAAAAGCTCTCGACACCCCGGAAGAGCCCGCGGCCTGGATCAGCCTCGCGGCCAAGCGGCGCATGGCCTTCCTCGCCGCCAGCCTACCGGCGTGGATCGGTGCACTGGCGGTGTTCGTCGGTCTTGAAGCCGTGCCGTTGATGCTGCTGGCATTGTCGACCGCCGTGTTGTTTTACCTCTACCGTATCCCGCGCCAGCTGGCTTGATGCGAACTCTCTGGCTGGCCTGTCTGCTGCTGGCCTTAAGCGATTCGGCAATGGCGGTGGAGCGGGTGGTCAGCCTCGCACCCTCGCTTACGGAAATTGTCGTCGAACTGGGCTCCGCCGATTTGCTGGTGGGCGTGCTGGATGCCGGCGAACGTCCCGTCGAACTGAAAAATCTGCCCTCCGTCGGCAGCTACGGTCAGCTGGACATGGAACGACTGCTCAGCCTGAAGCCCGATCTGCTGTTGCTCTGGCCCGGCAGCGTCGGTCCGGCCCAGCGCGATCAGCTCAAGCGCTTGAAAATTCCCACCTTCGTCGCCGAACCGCACAACTTCGCCGAACTCACCGCACAGATCGAAGCCATTGCCGCGCGGCTTGGGCGATCTGAGCGTGGGACGGTATTGGCGGACGATCTGCGTGGGCGGCTGGCGGAGCTGCGTCAGCGTTATCGGCGGGAGCAGCCCTTGCGCGGCTTTTATCAGGTATGGGACCGGCCGCTGTATACCGTTGGTGGTGGGCAGATCATCAGTGATGCGCTGGATGTCTGTGGTGTGCGCAACCTGTTTGCCGATCTGACATTGCCAGCGCCGCAGGTGAGTGTGGAGGCGGTGTTGCTGCGTAATCCCGAGGTGATATTGGCGGGAGATCAGGCTCAGCTGGATGCCTGGAAAGCCTGGCCGCAAGTCGATGCGGTGGTTCGCAAGCAGTTGCTCTTGGTCACCGAAAAAGGCCTGGAGCGGCCGAGTGGGCAGATGGTCGAGGCGACCGCCAAACTCTGCCACCTGATCCAACCCGATCGTTGAGGGCATTCGCGGGCAAGCCTCGCTCCCACGGGTTATGTGATCTGTAGGAGCGAGGCTTGCCCGCGAAGA
>NZ_JBSVXG010000430.1:0-2068 GCF_054070595.1 Pseudomonas sp. SDO55104_S430
GGGGAGGGGTTTTGTTGGGGGGGGGGGGGGGGAAAAAACGGGGGTGTGGACGAACACCCCGCGATCGCGAGCAGGCTCGCTCCCACAGTTGCTTTCAGTATTCCGACAGATCCGCCAACGGATGCCGCCCCTCCCAGACCTTGTGGAAATGCGCCTCCACCACAGCATCCGGCACATGGTTGATATCCGGCCAATGCCAGTGCGGTTTCTGATCCTTGTCGATCAGGCGCGCCCGCACCCCTTCGCTGAATTCCGGATGCCGGCAGCAATTGAGGCTCAGGGTGTATTCCATCTGGAAAACCTGCGCCAGGGACATATGCCGGGCGCGGATGATCTGTTCCCACACCAGATGCGCGGTCAGCGGCGAGCCTTCGCTCATGGTCCGCGCGGCACGGCCGAGCAGCAGGTCGGTGTGATCGCGCAGCGCGCTGATGGCTTTCCAGGCGCAGCGTACGTCGCTGACATCCAGCAGTTCATCGATGCGCTGGCGTCGCGGCAGCCATTGGGCTTCAGGCATCTGCGCCACCGCTTCCTGCTGCAGGGCCTTGAGCAGGCTGTTGAGCTGCATCGGTGTCTGTTCCTGCCAGTTCAGCTGCAGCAGGCCTTCGATCAGCTCCTGCTGCTGTTCATCGAGCAGGAAGCGGTCGGCCAGGTCCAGATCAAGGGCATCGCGGCCGTTCATGTGCGCGCCGGTCAGGCCCAGAAACAAACCGAGCTTGCCGGGCAGGCGAGACAGGAACCAGCTGGCGCCGACGTCCGGGTACAGGCCGATGCTGATTTCCGGCATCGCCAGTCGGCTGCTCGGCGTGACAATCCGGATGCTCGCCCCCTGCAACAGGCCCATGCCGCCGCCCAGCACATAACCGTGGCCCCAGCAAATCAGCGGTTTGGGGTAGGTGTGCAGGCTGAAGTCCAGGCGATATTCGGCGTTGAAAAACTGCGCGGCCAAGGGCGGCACCTGGCCCGGGTTGGCGCGACAGGCCTGCACCAGACTGCGCACTTCGCCGCCGGCACAAAAGGCCTTGGGACCGTTGCCCCGCAGCAGCACACAGACGATTTGCGGATCCTTGGCCCAAGCGTCCATCCGGTCGCGCAAGGCGTTGATCATCGGCAGGGACAGGGCATTGAGCGATTGTTCGGCGTCCAGGGTGGCAATGCCGATGCGGGCGCCGTCGGTGCCGGTGAGTTCTTCGAAGTGCAGATTCATCGTGACCTCGATCGGGAATTTGAGGGTTAAGTATGATCGCTGTGCGGGAAAGTGCCGGATCCGTGTCAGATCAATTGACAAGCGCGATGGGCCTTCTTAGGGTTCGCCCATTGTTTTTGCCGGATGTAACCATGACTGCTGATGACCGTATCAAACTCGAACCGAGCTGGAAGGAGGCCCTGCGTGCCGAATTCGACCAGCCCTACATGGCAGAGTTGCGCAATTTCCTGCAACAGGAGAGGGCGGCCGGCAAGGAGATCTATCCACCGGGTCCGTTGATCTTCAACGCCCTGAATTCGACGCCGCTGGACAAGGTCAAGGTGGTCATCCTTGGCCAGGACCCGTACCACGGTCCGGGCCAGGCCCATGGTCTGTGCTTCTCGGTGCAACCGGGCGTACCGGCGCCGCCGTCGCTGGTGAACATCTACAAGGAATTGAAACGCGACCTGAACATCGACATTCCCAACCACGGCTACCTGCAAAGCTGGGCCGACCAGGGCGTGCTGATGCTCAACACCACCATGACCGTCGAGCGCGCCAACGCCAACGCGCACAAGGACAAGGGCTGGCAGTTCTTCACCGACCGGATCATCGAAGTGGTGAGCCAGCAGCAGCCGCATCTGGTGTTCATGCTCTGGGGCTCCCATGCCCAGAGCAAGCAGAAGCTGATCGATGCCACCAAGCACCTGGTGCTGACCTCGGTGCATCCGTCGCCGTTGTCGGCCTATCGTGGGTTTCTGGGCTGCGGGCATTTCAGCCGGACCAACAAGTTCCTGGAGCAGAATGGCGAAACGCCGATCGAGTGGCGATTGCCGAACCTCTGAAAAGCTTCGCGGGCAAGCCTCGCTCCTACAGGCAGTA
>NZ_JBSVXG010000431.1:0-2035 GCF_054070595.1 Pseudomonas sp. SDO55104_S430
GCAACGGGCGGCCTAAATACCGTAACTGGTGTCCGGAAATACTTGACCAGAACAGCCTCGCTCCTACAGGTTTTGCGTTGTGTGTAAATTTTCCATTCCAACCCAAACCCTGTAGGAGCGAGGCTTGCCCGCGAAGGCGTCAGCCCAGCCAACACATCACTAGAGGGAGATCGGCTTGCGCCCGGCAAACGAATGCGCCAGGGTCCCGCCATCGACCAACTCCAGCTCACCACCCAACGGCACACCATGGGCAATACGCGAAGCGATCAGGCCTTTGTTGCTCAGCAACTGGGCGATGTAGTGCGCCGTGGCTTCGCCTTCGACGGTAGGGTTGGTGGCGAGAATCACTTCGGTGAAGGTCCCCGCTTCCTCGATCCGCGCCATCAATTGCGGGATACCGATGGCCTCCGGCCCCAGACCATCGAGGGGCGACAGGTGCCCTTTGAGTACAAAATAGCGACCGCGGAAACCGGTCTGCTCCACTGCGTAGACATCCATCGGCCCTTCCACTACGCACAGCAGCGTGTCGTCGCGCCGGGTGTCAGCGCACTGCGGGCACAGGTCGTCTTCGGTCAGCGTGCGGCACTGACGGCAGTGGCCGACCCCTTCCATGGCCTGGCTCATGGCCTGGGCCAGGCGCGCGCCGCCGCTGCGATCACGCTCGAGCAACTGCAACGCCATGCGCTGGGCGGTTTTCTGACCCACGCCCGGCAGCACGCGCAGGGCATCGATCAGTTGGCGAATCAAAGGGCTGAAGCTCATGGGGAAACATCCGACAAAACAACGAGACGCGGTTTATACCCGCGCCTCCGGTTAGCGTCAAATGGCCAGGGCCATCAGTCCTGGGCGACGCGAATCACCAGCTTGCCGAAGTTGCGTCCCTCCAGCAGACCGATGAACGCCTGGGGTGCGTTTTCCAGGCCATCGACCACATCTTCGCGGAATTTCACCTTGCCCGCACGCACCCAGGGCGCCATGGCGCTGCCGAACTCGGACTGGCGGTCTCCGTAGTCGTCGAACACGATGAAACCCTGAATCCGCACACGCTTGGTCAGCAGCACGCGCTGCAATTGCGGCAGGCGATCCGGCCCGCTGGGCGCCTCGGTCGCGTTGTAGGAGGAAATCAGGCCGCACAGGGGAATCCGCGCCTTGGGATTGAGCAACGGCACCACCGCATCGAACACCTTGCCGCCGACGTTCTCGTAATAGATGTCGATGCCTTGAGGGCAGGCTTTGGCCAGCTCATCGACAAAGTCCGGGTTCTTGTGATCGATGCAGGCGTCGAAACCCAGTTCCTCAACCACGTAGCGGCATTTGTCCGCGCCACCGGCCACGCCCACCACGCGCAGGCCCTTGATCTTCGCCACTTGGCCAACCACCGAACCCACGGCGCCGGATGCGGCTGCGACCACCAGGGTCTCGCCGGATTTGGGCTGGCCGATGTCCATCAGGCCCATGTAGGCGGTCATGCCGGGCATGCCCAGTACGCCGAGGGCCATGGAGGGACTCGGCAGCCCCGAAGGAATCGGCATGATGCTGCGGCCGTCATTGATGCTGTGGCTTTGCCAGCCCGTGGCGCCCACCACCAGATCACCTTCCTGGAACTTGGGGTTGCGCGACTGCTCGACCCGGCTGACTGCACCGCCGGTCATCACCGCATCGATTTCCACCGGCGCCGCGTAGGACGGCGCATCGCTCATGCGGCCGCGCATGTAGGGGTCCAGGGACAGGTAGAGGGTCTTGAGCAGCACCTCGCCGTCGGCCAGTTCGGGGAGCGCGACCCGCTCCAGGCGAAAGTTCTCCGGCGTCGGCGCGCCAACGGGGCGCGAGGCCAGGACGATGCGTTGGTTGAGGGTCATGGGATCGGACATGGCAGCGTCTCCTTTGATCGATGGGTTCTGGGGTACAGGAAAGCAGACCTTTGGTTGCGCGATGGCGTTCGATGTTTATTCAGTTGTACCGAGTTGTCCCAATCGCGAGCAGGCTCGCTCCCACATGAGGATTCGGTCACCTGTGGGAGCGAGCCTGCTCGCGA
>NZ_JBSVXG010000432.1:0-1997 GCF_054070595.1 Pseudomonas sp. SDO55104_S430
AAACCAAATGTGGGAGCGGGCTTGCTCGCGAATACGGTCGAATGGGCAAAGAAAATCTTGAAACCATCACCATTCCCCGACCTACATCCGGCCCATTTCCATCTACGCTCATCCCCGCGCATGAACTCTCTTGAGCCGATTCCGTCTGATAGGAGGCAATGCGCCCCGACTCGCGCTAAACTGCGCGGGTTTTTAGCCCCCCATTCCTCGGAGCCTTCCATGTCCCGCGTTACCTTGAGTCGCTATTTGATTGAGCAGACCCGCAGCAACAACACTCCTGCCGATCTGCGCTTCCTGATCGAAGTGGTGGCGCGTGCTTGCAAGGAGATCAGCCACGCCGTTTCCAAAGGCGCCCTGGGCGGCGTACTGGGCAGCATGGGCACTGAAAACGTTCAGGGCGAAGTGCAGAAGAAGCTCGACGTGATCTCCAACGAAATCCTGCTCGAAGCCAACGAATGGGGCGGTCACCTGGCCGGCATGGCGTCCGAAGAAATGGATAACGCCTACCAGATCCCGGGCAAATACCCGAAAGGCGCCTACCTGCTGGTATTCGACCCGCTGGACGGTTCGTCGAACATCGACATCAACGCCCCGGTCGGCACCATCTTCTCGGTACTGCGTTGCCCTAACGAATACCTGAGCCAGAACGAAGCCCTGAACGAAAAGGCCTTCCTGCAGCCAGGCACCCAGCAGGTCGCCGCCGGTTACGCGATCTACGGTCCACAGACCATGCTGGTCCTGACCCTGGGCGACGGCGTGAAAGGCTTCACCCTGGACCGCGAAATGGGCAGCTTCGTCCTGACCCACGAAAACATCACCATTCCTGAGTCCACCCAGGAATTCGCGATCAACATGTCCAACCAGCGTCACTGGGAAGCCCCGGTACAGCGTTACGTCAGCGAACTGCTGGCTGGCGAGGAAGGCCCGCTGAAGAAGAACTACAACATGCGCTGGGTTGCCGCGATGGTCGCGGACGTGCACCGCATCCTGACCCGTGGCGGTCTGTTCATGTACCCACGCGACAGCCGCGAGCCATCCAAGCCGGGCAAACTGCGTCTGATGTACGAAGCCAACCCGATGTCGTTCCTCGTCGAACAAGCGGGCGGCGCTTCCACCAACGGCCACCAGCGCATCCTCGACATCCAGCCTGAAGGCCTGCACCAGCGTTGCGCGGTGTTCCTGGGCTCGAAAGAAGAAGTGGCCCGCGCCACGGCGTACCACAAGGAGTAAAACCATGAACGAGCCCTGGCAGCCGTTGCTCGAATGGTGGTTCGGAACATCCGGATCAGCGAAGGAAGTGGCGGCACAGAAGGGCAAGTTATGGTTCGGCAAGCGTGACAGTCAGGACCTCGAAGCGCGCACGCGTTTCGGGGACCTGGTCGAACAGGCACTGGCCGGCGGATTGACTGACTGGGCGCAACGCCCCGAAGGTTGGCTGGCCCTGGTGCTGCTGCTCGATCAACTGCCACGCATGCTCTTTCGCGATTCCCCCAAAGCCTATTCCGGTGACATCAGAGCCCAGGCCCTGGTGGCCCAAGGCATCGCTGCGGATTTCGACCGGCAATTGCAGCCGATCCAGCGGGTGTTCATCTACCTGGTGCTGGAGCACTGCGAACACCTGGCGGTGCAGAACGAATGCATCTCGCGCTACATCGAATTAGTCGCGCAGCAGCCGGAAAGCGATCAGGCCCTGTTCGCCGATTACCTGGACTATGCCGAGAAGCATCAGAAGGTGATTGCCCGGTTTGGGCGGTTTCCTCATCGCAATGAGGTGTTGGGGCGGAAGTCTACGGCTGAGGAACTGGAGTTTTTGAGCAAGCCTGGTTCAAGGTTCTGAATCTCCCTCGCCAGTGATGGCCTCTTCGCGGGCAAGCCTCGCTCCTACAGTGATTGTTGTTGTACGCAGATTCCGTGTACGACACTAAACCCTGTAGGAGCGAGGCTGAACTGGCCTAATAATCCCGGACACCTCTTTAGGGCGATATGATTCGCCCATT
>NZ_JBSVXG010000433.1:0-1994 GCF_054070595.1 Pseudomonas sp. SDO55104_S430
GCGATCTGTCAGTCAACAGAGATGTTGAATGTGACACCGCTTTCGCGAGCAAGCCCGCTCCCACATTCGTATGTGGAAACCGTTTATGAAGCGTCTACTCGGCGCCTGCGCCCTGCTCTCGCTGCTTGCCGGCTGCGCCAGCACCGACACCGTCGACCCACATGGCTATGACAAGACCGGCATAGCGTCCTATTACGGCGCCAAACACCAAGGCAAACGCACCGCCAGCGGCGAGCGTTTCGACAAGAATTCCATGACCGCCGCCCACCGCCAGTTGCCTTTCGGCACGCGGGTGAAGGTCACCAATCTGAGCAACGACAGATCCTGCGTGGTGCGCATCAACGATCGCGGACCTCACACCCGCGGCCGCCTGATCGACCTGTCTCACGAGGCCGCCGAACGCCTGGGCATGCTCAGAAGCGGCACCGCACGGGTTCGCGTGCAGGCCCTCGACTGACACGGAGCCCCGACCATTTTCGGACTAGCCGATATTCCCCTGATCAGCCTGATCGAATTGATCAGCGGCCTGGTGCTGCTGATCGCCGGCGCCGAACTGATGGTCCGCGCCGCCGTGCGTCTGGCCGCTCGCCTGCATGTCCGCCCGCTGATCATCGGCCTGACCATCGTCGCCCTCGGCAGCAGCGCGCCGCAGATGGCGGTGAGTCTGCAAGCGACTTTGGCGCACAACGCCGACATCGCCGTCGGCAGCGTGATCGGCAGCAGCATTTTCAACATCCTCGTCACCCTTGGCCTGTCGGCACTGATCATTCCGCTGCGGGTTTCGCGGCAACTGGTGCGCCTGGACATTCCCCTGATGATCGGCGCCAGCCTGCTGGTGTTCGTACTGGCCTGGAACGAAGACCTGACCCGTACCGATGGCATGATTCTGCTGACGGCATTGCTACTGTACCTGGGCCTGCTGCTGCGTCAGTCGCGACACTCGGTGCGCCCGGTATCGAGCCATGAGCAAAGCGGACCGGCACCTTGGATCAGCAGCCTGCTGATGATCGTCGCCGGCCTGGCGATGCTGGTGTACGCCGGGCACTTGCTGCTCGGCGCAGCGGTATCGGTTGCCACCGATCTCGGACTGTCGGAGCGGATCATCGGCTTGACCATCGTTGCCGTCAGCACCTCCCTTCCCGAACTTGCCACCTCGCTGATCGCCGCACTGCGCGGTGAGCGGGAAATCGCCGTGGGCAACGTGGTCGGCAGCAACCTGTTCAACCTGCTCGGCGTGCTGGGCGTCACGGCATTGATCGCGCCAGCGCCGCTGTCGGTATCGCCCAACGCCCTGGATTTCGACCTGCCGGTGATGCTCGGCGTTACCGCGCTGTGCCTGCCGGTGTTCTATTCCGGTTACCGGGTGACCCGCGCCGAAGGCTTGCTGTTTCTCGGCCTGTACCTGGCTTACGGCCTGCACGTGGTGTCGTTCACCACCGGCATGCCGCTGGCGGGCAAGCTTGAACATCTGATGCTGTTTTTCGTCCTGCCGGCGCTGGTGGCGTTCCTGCTGTTCACGTCGCTGCGCGCCTGGCGTCGCCAACACCACAAGAGGGAATTGCCATGACCGAGAACAAGAAATCCGGCGTTGAAGTGCGCCGCCAAGTAATGGGCGATGCCTTCGTCGACCGCGCACTGGGTAATGCCACCGAGTTCACCCAGCCGCTGCAGGACTTCGTCAACGAGCACGCCTGGGGTGGCGTCTGGAACCGCGAAGGCCTGCCGCTGAAAACCCGCAGCCTGATTACACTTGCGGCTTTGACTGCGCTGAAGTGCCCGCAAGAATTGAAGGGGCATGTGCGTGGTGCGCTGAACAACGGTTGCACGGTGGAAGAGATTCGCGAGGCGCTGCTGCATTGTGCGGTGTATGCCGGTGTGCCGGCGGCGATCGATGCGTTTCGGGCGGCGCAGGAAGTGATCGATACCTACCAGAAATCTGAGTGATAGATCTGACGCCTTCGCGGGCAAGCCTCGCTCCTACGGGTTTTGACCCC
>NZ_JBSVXG010000434.1:0-1987 GCF_054070595.1 Pseudomonas sp. SDO55104_S430
GTATCACCGTCCGTAGGAGCGAGGCTTGCCCGCGAAGGCGATAGAACCAACAACACAGAATTCGGAAAAGAACAGCATGCGCACACTGACGATTGAACCGCTGACCAAAGAAGCCTTCGCCCCTTTCGGTGACGTGATCGAAACCGACGGCAGCGATCACTTCATGATCAACAACGGTTCGACCATGCGCTTCCACAAACTGGCAACGGTCGAAACCGCCACGCCAGAGGACAACGCGATCATCAGCATCTTCCGCGCCGACGCGCAGGACATGCCGCTGACCGTGAGCATGCTGGAGCGCCATCCGCTGGGCAGCCAGGCTTTCATTCCGCTGCTCGGCAACCCCTTTCTGATCGTGGTCGCGCCACTTGGCGATGAACCTGTATCAGGCTTGGTCCGCGCCTTCGTCACCAACGGCAGGCAGGGCATTAATTACCATCGCGGCGTTTGGCACCACCCGGTGCTGACGATCGAAAAGCGGGATGACTTCCTGGTGGTTGATCGCAGTGGCACAGGCAATAACTGCGATGAGCATTTTTTCAAAGAGGATGAGCGTTTGATCCTCGCCCCCCACCAATAAGAGAAGGTCTGATCACTCGATAACAGAGTGACAGGCGAGAGGTAAAGACTGTGGAAGCACATCTGTTGGAATGGCTGAACCTGAGCGTGCGCTGGGTTCATATGATTACCGGTGTGGCCTGGATCGGCGCGTCGTTCTATTTCGTCTGGCTGGAGAACAACCTCAATCGGGTCAACCCGAAAAGCGGCCTGGCCGGTGACTTGTGGGCGATCCACGGCGGCGGCATCTACCACCTGGAAAAATACAAACTGGCTCCACCGACCATGCCGGACAACCTGCACTGGTTCAAATGGGAAGCCTACTTCACCTGGATGTCGGGTATCGCGCTGCTGTGCGTGGTGTTCTACTCCAACCCGACGCTCTACCTGCTGGCTCCGGGCAGCACCCTGAGCGGCCCTGAAGGCGTGGCCATCGGTCTGGGCTCGCTGTTCATCGGCTGGTTCGTCTACTCCTTCCTCTGCGACTCGGCCCTGGGCAAACGCCCTGCCCTGCTCGGCTTCATCCTGTTCGTGCTGATCATCGGCGCGGCCTATGGCTTCAGCAAAGTGTTCAGCGGTCGTGGTGCGTACCTGCACGTTGGCGCGCTGATCGGCACCATCATGGTCGGTAACGTGTTCCGCATCATCATGCCGGCGCAACGCGCACTGGTAGCGGCGATCGCCGAGAACCGCACGCCGGACCCTGCACTGCCAGCAAAAGGCCTGCTGCGTTCGCGTCACAACAACTACTTCACCCTGCCGGTGCTGTTCATCATGATCAGCAACCACTTCCCGAGCACTTACGGCAGCCAGTACAACTGGTTGATCCTGGCCGGGATCGCGATTTTCGCGGTGCTGGTGCGTCACTACTTCAACACCCGTCACGACAGCCACAAGTTCGCCTGGACCCTGCCGGTGGCAGCGGTGGGCATGATCTGCCTGGCCTATGTGACCGGTCCGAAGCCGATGTCCAATGCTCCGGAAGTGGCCAAGGCGCCTGCGGCGATCGAGTACCAGCCTCTACCGGAAACGGCGGTGGGCGGCGGCTTGAAGCCGGCTGAAGCCAAACCAGCAGAAGCCCCAGCCGCAGCACCGGCGCAAGCGTCCAATGCAGGTCCTGGTTTCGACAAGGTGCACACCGTGATTCAGGAACGTTGCGCGGTCTGCCACTCGGCCAAGCCGACCAGCCCGCTGTTCAGCGCGGCCCCGGCCGGTGTGATGTTGGATACCCCTGAGCAGATCCGCCAGAACGCCGCGCGGATCCAGGCCCAGGCGGTCGCCACCCAGATCATGCCGTTGGGCAACATCACCCAGATGACCCAGCAGGAACGGGATCTGATCGGTGCCTGGATCGTTCAGGGTGCTCCGACCAATTAATCGTTGAAAAGCTTCGCGGGCAAGCCTCGCTCCTACAGGATCCACACCGATC
>NZ_JBSVXG010000436.1:0-1957 GCF_054070595.1 Pseudomonas sp. SDO55104_S430
ATCGCGAGCAGGCTCGCTCCCACAATGGATCTGTGTACACAGCCCCCTGTGGGAGCGAGCCTGCTCGCGATAGGAGCAACTCGGTCTATATCTAGACGAGCACCTGCCGATTCGAGGCCATGTACTCGAATATCTGCTTCTCGACCCGCGGATGAATCAGCTCCACCGGCCGCCGCCCATTGGGGCATGGCAAGGTCTGGGTGGTGCCGAACAGCCGGCAGATCAGCGGTCGCTCTTCATACACCGTGCATCCATTCGGCCCCAGGTGCACACAGTTGAGTTCTTCCATCGCCGCATCCTGCTCGGCCCGGGTCTTGCGCGGCAGGCGCGACATTTCTTCCGGCGAGGTGGTCACCGGCCCGCAGCAGTCGTGGCAGCCGGGTACGCACTCGAACGAGGGAATCTGTTGGCGCAGGGTGCGGATTTTCTGACTGTTGCAGCTCATGGAAAAGAGGACCGATGTCGAAATACGCCATGATTTTGCGGCAAATGCAGCCATCCAGACAGTGGCAACCGACCGATGTTGCCCGCTCTGGAGGTCAGGCTTATGCTCCGCCCCCTCATAGACACAAAAAATCAGGATGAAGCGCATGAATGCCCGCGCCCCGCACGTTGCTTCCTATTATGCCGCCAGCAGCTTGCAGCAGCTTGACCACCCCGTGCTCAAGGGCGACCTGGTGGCCGATGTGTGCGTGGTCGGCGGCGGGTTCTCAGGGCTCAATACCGCGCTGGAACTGGTAGAACGCGGGCTCAGCGTGGTGCTGCTCGAAGCCCGCAAGATCGGCTGGGGAGCGAGCGGGCGCAACGGCGGGCAGTTGATTCGCGGGGTCGGCCACGGCCTTGATCAGTTCGCCAACATCATCGGCACCGACGGGGTGCGTGAGATGAAGCTGATGGGCCTGGAAGCAGTGGAGATCGTCCGCCGACGAGTCGAGCGTTTTCAAATTCCTTGCGACCTGACCTGGGGATACTGCGACCTGGCCAACAAACCCCGCGATCTTGAAGGCTTCGCCGAAGATGCCGAGGAATTGCGCAGCTTGGGTTATCGCCATGAAACGCGCCTGCTGCAACCTCACGAAATGCATACGGTGGTCGGTTCCGACCGGTATGTCGGAGGTCTGATCGACATGGGCTCCGGTCACCTGCACCCGTTGAACCTGGCGTTGGGTGAAGCAGCCGCCGCGAAATTGTCAGGCGTGAAGCTGTTCGAACACTCGGCGGTGACGCGCATCGATTATGGCCCCGAGGTCCGGGTTCATGCCGCTCAAGGCTCGGTCCGCGCCAAAACCCTGGTGCTGGGCTGCAACGCCTACCTCAATGATCTGAATCCGGAGCTGAGCGGCAAAGTCCTGCCCGCCGGCAGCTACATCATCGCCACCGAGCCGTTGAGCGAAGAACTGGCGCACTCGCTGCTGCCGCAGAACATGGCAGTCTGCGATCAGAGGGTGGCGCTGGATTACTACCGGCTCTCAGCGGACCGTCGCTTGTTGTTTGGCGGTGCCTGTCACTATTCGGGTCGCGATCCGAAGGACATCGCGGCCTACATGCGACCGAAGATGCTGGAGGTGTTCCCGCAGCTGGGCGACGTCCGGATCGATTACCAATGGGGCGGGATGATCGGTATCGGCGCCAATCGTCTGCCGCAGATCGGTCGGCTCAAGGACCAGCCGAATGTGTATTACGCCCAGGCCTACTCAGGTCATGGAGTCAATGCCACGCACCTGGCGGGACAGTTGCTGGCCGAGGCCATCAGTGGGCAGCACAGCGGCGGGTTCGATCTGTTTGCCAAGGTGCCGCACATCACCTTCCCGGGTGGCAAGCATTTGCGGTCGCCGTTGTTGGCGTTGGGGATGTTGTGGCATCGGCTTAAAGAGCTGGTCTGAAGGATTGTTTTTGTTCATTCCGGCCTCTTCGCGGGCAAGCCTCGCTCCTACAGGGTTCACGCCAGAACGTTGTA
>NZ_JBSVXG010000437.1:0-1953 GCF_054070595.1 Pseudomonas sp. SDO55104_S430
TACAGGTTTTGTGCAACTTGTAGGAGCGAGGCTTGCCCGCGAAGGCGTCAGACCTGTCAGCACCGGCTTAACCCTTGCCTATACTTGTTTTTCCATAACAAAAGACATGACCAGAGGGCTGCGCCATGGACCATCTCGTACTCACGGTTTTCGCCCCGGACAAGCCCGGGCAGGTTGAGCGCATTGCCCAATGCATTGCCGAGCAGGGCGGCAACTGGCTGGAAAGCCGGATGTCGCGCATGGCCGGGCAATTTGCCGGGATTCTTCGAGTGGGGGTTCCGGCCGAAGGTTACGATTCGCTGGTCGATGCCCTGCAGGCTTTGTCGGCCCACGGCATTCGCGTGTTGATCGCCGAAAGCAGTATCGAGCAATCCTGCACCTGGAAACCGATTGAAATGGAACTGGTGGGCAATGACCGGCCGGGGATCGTTCGGGACATCACGCGCCTGTTGAGCGAGCAGGGGGTCAACCTGGAGCGCCTGGTGACCGAGGTGCGACCGGCGCCGATGAGCAGCGAGCCGCTGTTTCACGCCGAAGCGATTCTCGCGGTGCCGCTGACGCTGTCACTGGACGTGCTGCAATCGCGCCTGGAAACCCTGGCTGACGACCTGATGGTGGAGTTGGTACTGCGCAGTGAACCCTGATCGGGTTATCCAGTTTAAACGTGCACCTGCCTGTGGATAACCTGTAGAGACTGCGCGCCAGGCCACGTTATCCGTGGCTTGGCGAGAGTTGATCAAAAAAGCGCCAACATTCAGTGACTTGCGCACAAACGCCGGGGATCACGTTGTGGATAACCTTGGGAAGGAACCATGCAGGCCAAGTGAACCGTGGCCTGCAGAGGTTTGTATGTTTTTTGATCAGTTGCGGCGACGCAGACTTATCCACGCATCGATGCTGTAAACCGCAAGACCTGCCCAGATGAACATGAACGCCATTAACGTGGCGGAAGACAGGTGCTCACCAAACAGCAGCACCGCCTGCAGCAACACCAGCGTCGGCGCCAGGTACTGGAGGAAACCCAGGGTGGTGTAGGGCAGGTGCCGCGCGGCAGCGTTGAAACACACAAGCGGGACCAGCGTGACCGGGCCTGCTGCCACCAGCCACCAAGCTTCGGAGGTGGTCCAGAATTCGGCCTGCGCGCTGTGCGCCGTCGGGTTGAACAGCAACCATGCAATGGCGATCGGCACCAGCATCCAGGTTTCCACCACCAGACCCGGCAGGGCCTTGACCGGCGCTTGCTTGCGGATCAGTCCGTAGAAACCGAAGCTCAGCGCCAGCATCAGCGACACCCACGGCAGACTGCCCACCTGCCACACCTGCTGCGCCACGCCGATGGTCGCCAGGCCCACCGCAACCCACTGCATGCGCCGCAGCCGCTCGCCGAGGATCAGCATGCCCAGCAATACGTTGATCAATGGGTTGATGTAGTAGCCGAGGCTGGCTTCGAGCATGCGACCGTTGTTCACCGACCACACGTAGGTCAGCCAGTTGGCCGCGATCAGGGTGCCGCTCAGGGCCAGGATCGCCAGGCGTTTGGGGTTCTCGCGCAACTCGCGCCACCAGCCCGGGTGCTTCCACACCATCAGCAGCAGGGCGCCGAACAGCGCCGACCACAGCACCCGATGGATGATGATTTCCACCGCAGGCACGCTGGCGATGGCTTTGAAATAAAGCGGGAAAAGTCCCCAGATGATGTAGGCGGTCAAGCCCAGTATGTAACCCAGACGCGGGTTGGCAGCTTGCATGCAGAGTCCTTGCTTAGGCAGCTAACAAAGGAGCGATTGTAGGGAGATTTGCCGGTGGCTGTCCTGCGCAAATAAGTTGGGTAATTGTGAGCAATATTCATGTGCGAACGAGCGCATCCAATCAACACAAAACCTGTAGGAGCGAGGCTTGCCCGCGAAGGCGTCCGTCCAGTCGACTTCACTGGTGACTGACACGCCGTCTTCG
>NZ_JBSVXG010000438.1:0-1947 GCF_054070595.1 Pseudomonas sp. SDO55104_S430
TCAGCTAACAACTATGGAGACTGACACACCGCCTTCGCGAGCAAGCCCGCTCCCACAATTGGACCGAGTCCAGTCTGAAAAACGGGTTGAATGTCAGGCCGCCATCGCGGGCAAGCCCGCTCCCACAGTGATCGAGCTGCTCCCGGATTTTGTGATCAACACATAACCCTGTGGGAGCGGGCTTGCCCGCGATGGCGGTGGGTCAGGCAAAGACAGTATTGAGGGGGGAAAAGCTCGCGAGCAGGCTCGCTCCCACACTGGATTTGTGTTGATCACAAAATCCGGGAGCACCCGCGGTCACTGTGGGAGCGGGCTTGCTCGCGAAGGCCGTGGTTCAGGCACCATCGATGTTGACTGACACAACGCCTTCGCGGGCAAGCCTCGCTCCTACGGGATGGCGGTGGGTCAGGCGCTGCCGGAGGTGTCCAGCGGTGCGGACATGAACTGGCTGATGCGCGAGCGCAGCCAGCGTTCGGCCGGGTCGTTGTCGTGGACGCCGCTCCAGGCCATGGACAGCTGCGCGGCTTCGATCTCGAAGGGCGGGTCTTCGGCGCGCAGGCCGCAGCCTTCGACCAAGGCGCAGGCGGCGTAATCCGGCACGGTGGCGATCATTTCGGTACCTGCCAGCAATGCCCGCAGACCACTAAACTGCGGCACGCCCAGCACCACCTTGCGGCAGCGTCCGACCTTGGCCAGATCCAGATCGATATTGCCGCTCAAGTCCCCGGAGAACGACACCATCGCATGGGGCCGCGCGCAGTATTCGTCCAGCGTCAGTGTCCCCGGCCGAGTATCACCGCGCAGCACCTTGCACGGAATGTCCCGCAGCTTCTTGCGCTTGGCATTGGCCGGCAGCTCCGTGGTGTAACTCACCCCCACGGAGATCTCCCCGGACGCCAGCAGCGCCGGCATCAACAGGTAGTTGGCGCGGCGCACCACGACCACGATCCCCGGCGCCTCCTCCTGCAACTGACGCAACAGGGGCGGAAAAAGGCCGAACTCGGCATCGTCCGACAGCCCGATGCGGAACACATCGTTGCTGGTCGTCGGATCGAACTCCTTGGCTCGGCTGACCGCGCCGGAAATCACATCCATCGCCGGCTGCAGTTCCTTGAGGATCGCCAGCGCCCGGCCCGTCGGTTCCATGCCACGCCCCTGGCGCAACAGCAGCGGATCATCGAACAGGTCACGCAACCGACCAAGCGCGGCGCTGACCGCCGGCTGACCCATGAACAGTTTTTCCGCAACGCGGGTGAGGTTTTTCTCGAACATCAGCGCTTCGAAAATCACCAGCAGGTTCATATCGACGCGACGCAGATCATTTCGATTCACAGGCACGGGTTCCTTGTGTCAGGCCAGGTACGGGGAGCGATTGTGGCTGACTTTACCCAAGACTTCCCGCGACGGGCGAGGAATTAACAACGTTTAACTCGCAAGCCAGAGCGTCCGGCTTCAAAAATGAGGTCTACCGATACGGACCTTTGCCATGGCTCAATTACAGCAAAACGCCGTCCTCGCGACAGTCGCAGATTCCCTGAAGAAGAACGCCGGGGGCCTCAGCCCGCAACGTGAGCGACTGGTCAAACAACTGATTCTCGAGCGCCTGGGCGAACCTCTGGAGGTGACTGAACTGGCCTTCGCCTGCTCGCTGTCACGCAGTCATTTTTCCCGCGCCTTCAAATGCAGCACCGGTCTGTCGCCCCAGGACTGGATCCGCCAGCAACGCATCGCCCGGGCCAAGCTGTTGATCCAGCACACGGACCTGAGCCTCACGCAGATCAGCTTGGAATGCGGCTTCTGCGATCAGGCGCATTTCTGCCACATGTTCACCCGCAGCGAAGGCATCAACCCGTTTGCCTGGCGCTGCCGGACCGTGCGCAGAAATGCCCACGCAACCCTGTAGGAGCGAGGCTTGCCCGCGAATGCGATGGTGATTTCACCTCCGTC
>NZ_JBSVXG010000439.1:0-1934 GCF_054070595.1 Pseudomonas sp. SDO55104_S430
CGGGCAAGCCTCGCTCCTACAGGTGTCACGCACTCTACCGGTTTTAATGCCATGAACACATCAACCGCCAAAGCCCACATGGACATCCCCCAGCCGCTGCGCAAAAGCCGGGTGGCCAACCCCGGCTGGTTTCTGGTCAGCCCTTCGGTGGCGTTGCTGCTGTTGTGGATGATCGTGCCGCTGGGCATGACCGTCTATTTCTCGATGATCCGCTACAACCTGCTCTACCCCGGCGAAAACGAATTCGTGGGGCTGGAGAACTTCACTTATTTCCTGACCGACTCGGGCTTCATGCCCGGCGCCACCAACACTCTGCTGCTGGTGGGCAGCGTGCTGCTGATCAGTGTGGTGCTGGGGGTGTTGATCAGCGCCCTGCTCGAGGCCTCAGACTTTCTCGGTCGTGGCATCGTCCGGGTGATGCTGATCTCGCCGTTCTTCATCATGCCCACCGTCGGCGCGCTGATCTGGAAGAACCTGATTTTCCATCCGGTGTCGGGAATCCTCGCCTACGTCTGGAAGCTGTTCGGCGCAGAGCCGGTGGACTGGCTGGCGCACTACCCGCTGCTGTCGATCATCATCATTGTCTCGTGGCAGTGGCTGCCCTTCGCGATCCTGATCCTGATGACCGCCATGCAGTCCCTCGACCAGGAACAGAAGGAAGCCGCGCGCCTGGACGGTGCCGGGCCCATCGCGATTTTCTGGCACCTGACCCTGCCGCATCTGGCACGGCCGATCGCGGTGGTGGTGATGATCGAAACCATCTTCCTGCTCTCGGTGTTCGCCGAAATCTTCACCACCACCAACGGCGGCCCCGGCTACGCCTCGACCAACCTCGCTTACCTGATCTACAACCAGGCGCTGGTGCAGTTCGACGTCGGCATGGCCTCGGCGGGCGGGTTGATCGCGGTGGTGATCGCCAACATCGCGGCCATCGTCCTGGTGCGGATGATCGGCAAAAACCTGACAGACAAAGCCTGAGGCCCGCGCCATGACCCTACAACAATCCCGTCGCCTGCAAAGCCTGCTGCTGGGCACCCTGGCCTGGGCCATTGCGATCCTGATCTTTTTCCCGATCTTCTGGATGGTGCTGACCAGCTTCAAGACCGAAATCGACGCGTTCGCCACGCCGCCGCAGTTCATCTTCACGCCGACGCTGGAGAACTATCTGCACATCAACGAGCGCAGCGATTACATGAGCTTCGCCTGGAACTCGGTGGTGATTTCCTTCAGCGCCACGGCCCTGTGCCTGCTGATTGCGGTACCGGCGGCCTACTCGATGGCGTTCTACGAAACCCAGCGCACCAAGGGCACGTTGCTGTGGATGCTCTCCACCAAGATGCTGCCGCCGGTGGGCGTGCTGATGCCGATCTACCTGTTGGCCAAGCAGTTCGGCCTGCTCGATACGCGCATTGCGCTGATCGTGATCTACACCCTGATCAACCTGCCGATCGTGGTCTGGATGGTTTACACCTACTTCAAGGACATCCCCAAGGACATCCTCGAAGCTGCCCGCCTGGACGGCGCTACCCTGGCCCAGGAAATGCTGCGGGTACTGCTGCCGATCGCCAAGGGCGGCCTGGCGTCCACGGTGCTGCTGTCGCTGATCCTGTGCTGGAACGAAGCGTTCTGGTCGCTGAACCTGACCTCGTCGAAAGCCGCGCCACTGACCGCGCTGATCGCCTCGTATTCGAGTCCTGAAGGGCTGTTCTGGGCCAAGTTGTCGGCGGTCTCGACCCTGGCTTGCGCGCCGATCCTGATCTTTGGCTGGTTCAGCCAGAAGCAATTGGTGCGTGGTCTTTCGTTCGGTGCAGTGAAATAAACACGACCTCGACATCACCCTATATCCCTGTGGGAGCGGGGTTGCCCGCGATGACGGCAGCAAATCCAACCTGGATGTCGACCTTTCCATCTCCCCCGCGGGAAAAACAGCTCAC
>NZ_JBSVXG010000440.1:0-1923 GCF_054070595.1 Pseudomonas sp. SDO55104_S430
TAAGAGAACTTCATTGAAGTGATTGTGAACATCGACGGCATTGATAAGGCCGCAGGCCAACCGCCGCCATCGGTGATAACGCATCACCTGTAGGAGCGAGCATGCTCGCGATGGTCGCAAGATCGTCGCCGGGTGTCAGTTATCCAGCGTTTTCGTTGGCGTCCATCGCGAGCAAGCTCGCTCCTACAATGGTATGCATTCCTGTTCAGGGTGGATCAATCTGATCCAGCACCCGATTCGCCGTGATCTCCGCCAGCATGACGCTGTTGGAAATTCCCAGCAGCGCATTGCGTGAATCGCCGTCCAGGTGGTCTACCAGGTGATGGACCATCACATCCACCGAGGCCAGGGTTTCGACCAGATAGGCCATCAGGTCTGCGGTCGAGATGTTGGGATTTACGGTGAAGAGTGTGCCGGGTGTTCGGGGTGTGGCTTTGATTTTGGCGGTGGTGATGGGGTCAAGGGTGGGATTGTTGTTAGGGGGATTGGGTGAAGGCTTCTTCATACGCTGAGTTTTCCTGATGATGCGCCAACCCACCTGCTGCTAAACAGTGGGAGGCAGCTGCACGCGGGTTAGCAGACCGGAAAACTCAGCAATCCGGCGCGCCGAGGGCGCCCCACGTACAGCCACCATCAAGTGCAGGCAATGAACGACCTGCATGACAGATGCACGCACAGCTGAGTAATCGCGAGCTGCTAAACCCGCATCACTGAGAGGTCAGTGACGCGAATCAAGTTACTGAGCGACCCCAGGGTGCACAAGCCGGCGGATTCTGGCGTAGCGGTAGGCAGTGGCGCAAGGTTTTGTAGTTTTTATCTGTTAACTGCAGGAGGCTTTAAACATGCACTCACAAAGAGTGTTTAAGCAGCAATACTGTGCGTCCTACGCAAGCGCTTAGCTCGAAGTGATGCCGATGTTTCTTGCAATAATTACCGCACATCAAGCAACTCTCCAGATACCTGAGTTCTGGCATCTTTGGCTGCCATCGATGGATATGGAGTGTTGTATATGACGGATCAAGCTGGAGAGAGCCCTCTGCGTACCAAGGGTATTGTTTGCAGTTTCATACCTGAAAGAGGATTCGGTTTCATTCTCGGGGATGATGGTCGCAACTATTTTGTGCATAGGGAAAACGTAAACGGCGCAGAGCTTGTCGACGGTCAGCAGGTTGACTTCATGGGAATGCCGACCGCGAAGGGCTATAAAGCAGTTAACGTAGTTCCCGGCGACCTGCCAAAGTCCGGAGCGGCTTTTGAGTCGCCGAGGCATTTCATATGGACCGAGGACAACGAGCCTAATGGGTTTCGCGTCAAGTACATGCTCGGAAGCGGGTGGTCGGAATCAGGTACGATTCAGGAGGCCAAAGCTGCGCTGGTGCGAATGTGCAAGGAGCGGCGCGGAAACGCGGTTCTCAACGTGCGGCTTGAAAAGTCGATACACCGGCACGGTTTCTCCAATTACCACTACACGAGGCACCGGTTCAAAGGTGACTTTGTCAATGTACAGCGGACTATCCAGACTACGGATCAGAGGCTTATTGACAGTTCCGCGCAGTGGGAGAAGGAATTCGATGGATGGATTGAAACCATGAACGCCTCACTCGCGGCGGCGGAGGCAGCCAGACTGGTGCTCCCAGATACATTCGCGGGCATATTGAAGCTGGTTTTCAGTGGGTCGCTCATCCTGTGGAAAGCTGTTGTGGTGATTGTTCAAAACGTACTTTCTGGCAAACGAGACAAGCACCTTTAGTTTCATCTGGCAAAAAATCGCAGCATGCTCGCGATGGGGGCAGGAGCGCCGCGGGGTGTCAGGCATCCAGCGTCATTGCTGACGACCATCGCGAGCGTGCTCGCTCCTACAGTGTTTCGTGGCGATGGCGAAATCGTGCACGAAAAAGCCCGGCTGATCAGGCCGGGCTTTTT
>NZ_JBSVXG010000441.1:0-1921 GCF_054070595.1 Pseudomonas sp. SDO55104_S430
TGATTCGAGGCGAATCCTGAACGTATTTTATTACCGCCTGCCAGAAATTCTCACCTATTAAATAAGTGCCATTAAATGGATCCATGTATGAATTATCATCAAATCGCTCGACGTAATTCTGCAGCAGCAATTCATTACATTTTTTCTGTTCATAAGCGACTAATGCCCCCCAATCATTCGTGCGAGGCCTGTTTTTTAACCACTCGATGTATTCTTCGTAATCCAATACTTTAGCCATGATCTTTCTCCAAAACTGGTTGGAACACCAACGTGACTCGCCCTTTGTTAGAGGGTGGACATCAATCGGATTTCATCTAGCCTGGCAGGGACGCACTATTAAATTAGCCTTCAGGCATACCGTCCGGCCCAAGTTGTGGATCTTCCGGGTCGGGTTTGGAAGGCAGAGGCTCAAGTGGGAACGGTTGAATGCGGAATGCATCGCCCATGAAATATCCCGCCGCCGAGAAAGTAGCCATGATAATTACAAACTGGTAGTGGCTATCCGGGTCTTGCGTATAAAGACCGTTTGCATCAATCGACCCGGCTCCTGTTTCTGGGTACAAACTCCATACGGCTGGCACAGGCTCGTTATTGAATGTCGCGGAACATTGTGCCTGCCCTGCTGGCACGCCCTCGAAACTGATGGCGGTCGACAACGCTTGAAGGCCATGCGTGACCACGACCGGAGTCGACTGGACATGTTGCGCCGTCCGGACAATGACTTGATCAATGGTGAACGTACGCCCCTTCATCGTTGGATCTTTTTGAGGAGCGGTATAAACATTCTTCAAGTCCGAACCGCTCGGAGGAATGCTGCCATCACCTTCAACGGACCATTCCAGACTTCCGCTCATGGCATTCGCCGAGAACTCTCGAGTCTGCTCTTCATTGCCCGATGCCGGGCATGTCAGGACTATCGGATTGAGAGTGATGGGGCGCGCGACGATAGTGACCAGAGCAATGCTGGAATATGGCTCGCCTGGAGTACCCGCGGTTGCGGTGATCTTGACCCGTTTATAGGTGCCATCGATCTGCTCGAGATCTGGAGCGGTATATCTGCCGGTTTTGGCGTCGATCGTCCCGGCACCTGCTGTCGTCCCGTCGATATTGACGACGCTCCAGGTCACTCCTGAAGTCGGCGGACTGGTGCTGAAAGTGTGCGTGACGCCGTAGCCAAGCAATTTGTCCTGATCACTGATACCGAAGGTGGTTTGACGTGGGGAAATTGCACCAAATGTAGCCAAATCACCGGTATACCTGACGTGTTTAATTTGCACTGCATCTTTTTTTCCGAACAAAAGACTGTGCAATACAAACGTAGCGAGAGGCAAAAGAGCTGGACGAACCTTTTCCCGGACAGCTGCATTTACGTGGTCGTTCAATGCCAGTCTAAACGCACCATGTAAAATGAAATATTCCAATCCTGCGGGTAGTCCGGCGCCATCGACAACCTTGATCCCGAAGTAATTACCCTCAACCTCAGGCACAACACTGTAGGTATCGCCGCTCACAACAAATTCTATATCAAAGCCAAACTGCACCCACAACTTAACAGCCTGTCGTTGACCAAAGTAAACAACATGGCAATCTACCTCCACTGCACGAACTGCGACCTTGGTCCTACCACTTTGCGAGTAGAAATCAACATGAACACCCGGCTCACTTTCATCCGTATTTCCTTCGACGGGAATTTCAAATGATTCAAACCTTGTATCTTCAAACACCATTTCAGGAATGGAGATACGACCACGTTTTCCAGGATTTTTTACTAGACGAAATTGGGCAACCATACCATGAACAACTTTCACGATATATTCTGGTTCTTTTACTTCAAACAGAACTGCGATATTTTTAGCAATTTCAGCGGTGATCATCTCGTTACTGATCATCAGGCTAGCATTCACACCAGGCAGACCGCGGG
>NZ_JBSVXG010000442.1:0-1885 GCF_054070595.1 Pseudomonas sp. SDO55104_S430
TACAGGTCTTGGCGCGATGCAATCTGTAGGAGCGAGGCTTGCCCGCGAAGAGGCCCTGTCAGGCACCACAAAAACTCAGGTCGGACAAGTCTCCCGCCCATTATCCAACCCCTGCTTGTAGCTCTGGCTCTGCACACTGGCCTTGCCGTTGTGCCAGGTCAGGGTCAGGACATACAGCGAGTCATAGTCGCCGGATTCCCAGTCTTCGGTGATCTTCTGCTTCTTGCCAACCGCTTCGCCGGCTACTTTGTTGATCAGCTCCGGCAGGTAGCCATGGGACCAGGCGGTGTAGATCACCGAGTTGTGGTACTTGTCGTGAAGCAGTTCATCGGCCAGGTCGCTGGTGTCGTTGGCCGAGTAATCGATGTTCACTGGCAGGCCGAGCTTGATCGCGCTGGGGCTGATGGTCATCAGCGGGCGGATGTAGCTGTAGGAATTGTCCAGTTCACCTTCCTCGACATTACGAGTCGGGTTGGCGGCGAACACGTAGTCGGCCTTGCCGAATTTTTCCGGCAGCAAGGTCGCCAGATCGATGGCGCGGTTCAGACCCTGGCAATTGAGCTGGCCCAGGCCACCGGCGGGTTTTTCCGCGTGACGCAGGAACACCAGCGTCTGGGTGCCATCGGTGGGTTGGGCGGCGTTGACGCGGGATTCGAGCATCAGGAACAACGCGCTGGCCGCCAGCACGGCGGGCAGAAAAATGTAGGCGCGATGTTTGAAGCGATTGGCGCGTTTCAAAAAATTCATCATGGAAAAGTGTTCTTCAGCAAATGGGTTAAGGCTGACAAACCTCTACACCGCGGATGTCCTGGTCCGGGTGTTTTCCATGTCGTGAAACCGGTCCGTTTTCAAAGGGTTAGTGATCAGAGTCCTCTGAAACCCATTGGTTCGATTCCGGCTGGTAAATGCAGCCATTTGTCGGTCACCTTGAACGGGATGTCGCGAAGGTTATCGACAGCATGTTGCGAATTTATGGACAAGGTACAGTGATGGCCGCCCAAGGCCAGTCATCTCTTTCGATCTCCACCATCAGTGAGAATGATGGTTTCATGCCTCGCACTGGCGCCAATCTGCCTTATGATCCTCACTCTCATTTTTCCGTGGATTTGCCCATGACCGATTTGTCTGCATTCCCCATCACCCGGAAATGGCCGGCCAACAATCCGGAGTGGATTCAGCTGTATTCCCTGCCGACCCCCAACGGCGTCAAGGTCTCGATCATGCTCGAAGAGATCGGCCTGCCTTATGAGCCGCATCGCGTGGATTTCGGCAGCAACGATCAGTTGACCCCGGAATTTATTTCGTTGAGCGTCAACAACAAGATCCCGGCGATCCTCGATCCCCACGGCCCGGGCGACAAGCCGCTGCCGCTGTTCGAGTCCGGCGCGATCCTGATGTACCTGGCCGACAAGAGCGGCCAGTTGCTGCCTCAGGACGCCGCCTTGCGTTACGAGACCATTCAGTGGCTGATGTTCCAGATGGGCGGAATCGGCCCGATGTTCGGCCAGCTCGGCTTCTTCAACAAATTCGCCGGCAAGGACTATGAAGACAAGCGTCCTCGCGATCGCTACGTCGAAGAAAGCAAGCGCCTGCTGGGTGTGCTGAACACGCGCCTGGAAGGCCGCGACTGGGTCATGGGCGAGCACTACACCATCGCCGACATCGCGATCTTCCCGTGGGTGCGCAACCTGATCGGCTTCTACGAGGCCGGTGATCTGGTAGGCATCCAGAATTTCCCGAACGTCACCCGCGTGCTGGAGCGCTTCCTGGCGCGGCCGGCGGTCAAGCGTGGGCTGGAGATTCCGAAGCCGATCTCCAATTAACCGCTGAACCCCCTGTGGGAGCGGGCTTGCTCGCGAAAGCGCAGAGTCAGTCAATACATGTG
>NZ_JBSVXG010000443.1:0-1870 GCF_054070595.1 Pseudomonas sp. SDO55104_S430
GCGGTGGATCAGTGAAATGGCTGTTGACTGACACACCGCTTTCGCGAGCAAGCCCGCTCCCACAGTGATTGTGGTGTTTCAGGGTTGCCGTGTGCGACATAGGTGCAAGGGTCTTGCGCAGTCTATGCGTCTAATATGGCACTTCAACGCTGTCGATCGTCCGGGGAACTCCGCTTTATGCAAACCGCTTACACCGTCCTGATCCTGTTGATGCTGGTGGGCGTTTCGCGCCTGATCGGACGGGTGGTGCCGCTGCCGTTGCCGCTGGTACAAATCGCCGCAGGCGCCTTGCTCGCCTGGCCGACGCTGGGGCTGCATGTGGCGCTGGACCCTGAATTGTTTCTATTTCTGTTTCTGCCGCCGCTGCTGTTTTCCGATGGCTGGCGCATGCCCAAGCGCGAGTTCTGGCGCCTGCGCGGGCCGATCCTGACGCTGGCGGTGGGGTTGGTGCTGTTTACCGTGGTCGGCGCCGGCTACTTCATTCACTGGTTGTTGCCGAGCATTCCGCTGCCGGTGGCCTTTGCCCTGGCGGCGGTGTTGTCGCCAACCGACGCCGTGGCGGTATCAGCGATCGCCCAGAACCGCCTGCCCATGCCCCTGATGCACATGTTGCAGGGCGAGGCCCTGATGAACGATGCCTCGGGTCTGGTGACCTTCAAGTTCGCGCTGGTGGCGGCGGTGACCGGCGTGTTCTCCCTGACCAATGCCAGCATGACTTTTGTGTTGGTGGCCGTCGGCGGGCTGGCCATCGGTGTGGCCCTGAGCTGGCTTGTCGGGCGTTTGCGTTTCTGGATGATCGCCCGGGGTTGGGACGATCCGGCCACCCACGTGGTATTCATGTTGCTATTGCCGTTTGCCGCTTACGTGCTGGCAGAGCGCGTGGGCGCATCGGGCATTCTCTCAGCGGTGGCGGCGGGGATGATGCAGAGCTGGCTCGACCTGCTGCCGCGCCAGACCAATACCCGTCTGCTCAATCGCAGCGTCTGGTCATTGCTCGAATTTGCCTTCAATGGCCTGATCTTTCTCCTCCTCGGTTTGCAACTACCCGACATCATTAAAGCGGTAGCCAGCCACGAAGATTCACTGTGGCCGACACTGCTGTATCGCGGCTTCGACGTGCTGGCGATCTTTCTGGTGTTGCTGGTGTTGCGGTTTGTCTGGGTACAAAGCACCTGGCGCCTGTCCATTTTTGTGCGGCGCTGGCGTGGAAAGGAAGACATCACCCAGGTGCCGAACGCGCGTTCCTGCTGGCTGCTGACCGTCGGCGGCGTGCGCGGTGCGGTGACTTTGGCGGGTGTGATGTCGGTGCCGATGCTGATGGGCGCCAGTGCCTTTCCCGAACGTGATCTGCTGATCTTTATCGCTGCCGGGGTGATTCTGCTGTCGTTGATCGCGGCCTGCATCGTCTTACCGTTGCTGCTGCGCGGTATCGAGACAAGTCCCGACGATAAGCGTCGCAACGAAGTTCGAGATGCCTGGCGCAAGACGGCGGAAGCGGCGATTCATGCCTTGGAGACTGAGGATATCAATCCGCAGGATGCGGCTCAGGCAGCGTTGGCGGCTGAACTCAAGGCACAGATCATGTCCGAGTACCGGCATCAGCTGGACGTGTTCAACGACTCCGCCGAAGCCCAGGCCTTGGCGTTTCAGATGGATCTGCTGGAACGGCGACTGCGGTTGAAGGCGCTACGGGCGCAGCGTCTGGAGTTGTACAGCCTTAGCCGGCATCACCAGATTGGTGATGATGTGTTGCGAGAGGTGTTGGGGGAGCTGGATTTGAGCGAGGCGAAGCTGGGACAGGTGAAATAACACGTCCCCCTAATGAAATGGCTACCCCCGCACCCCCTGTAATCGCTCGCTAAGCTTTCAC
>NZ_JBSVXG010000444.1:0-1842 GCF_054070595.1 Pseudomonas sp. SDO55104_S430
GGCACATCCAACATCGATGTCGACTGACACTCCGTCTTCGCGGGCAAGCCTCGCTCCTACAGGGTTGAGCTACCCGTTATTCCTCACTTCGCCCCAAACACCATCGTCCAATAAACCCCTTCATCACTACGCGCCTCGGTCGCATACCCGGCACCCACCTGGGTAAACATCGGGTTCATCAAATTCGCACAATGCCCGGGACTCGCCAGCCACCCGGCCATGGCTTTGCTCGGCGAACCCTGACCCGCCGCGATGTTCTCCCCAATCTGCCGCCCCCGATAACCCGCGGCCCGCGCCCGGTCGGCCGCGGTGTCGCCATCAGGATCCTGGTGCGCAAAGTAATTCCCGTAAGCCATCGCCTTGCTATGCCCTTGCGCCGCAGCGCCCAGGTTGGCGTTCCAGGCCAGCGGCCGGGCGGCGGCAAAACGCCGACTACCGCACATGCGCGGTTTGGCCCGTGCGGCGTTGACCTGAGCCAGCAGACTCTTTCCGACCGAGCGGCTGTCCGCCATCTGACTGTCCAGCACCGGCCTCGCCAGCACAACCTGCCATTCGCCCCGGCTGCGACTGACACCAACATCGCTGTACTGGCTGTCGAGCAAGGCCGAGCAGTGTTCATCGGCCAGCATCTCGAACGCCTCTTCGGCATCCCGCGCGCCAACCACACGAATACTGCGAACCGCCACCGCCTGATAGCCCGAGTCCTTGAGTCGCTCACGCATCCCGCCACCGTAACCCACCGGCAAGGCCAGGCTGGATTTGAGCGTCAGTGGCGACAGGCGTTGAGCGGGGCGGCGGCCACAGCCTTCAGGGTGGGCACGAAAATCGTTGATGGCGCTCACCAGTTCGCGCTCCGCGCCGGCGTGGGCGGGGGTGGCGAAGAGGGGAAGGGTGGTCAACAGGCACAGCGAAGTGAAGCGCACAGCGAGAGCGGTTTGGCGCATGGGCGGCAACTCGGATGAGATGACAAGGGTTGGGGAGTGCGTGATTGCCGCTCTTAGACTGGCGCCCGCCAACTAGTTCAAGGGGCTGCCGGGGAGATTTGCTGGCAAGGCTGCGAATCCGACGAACGCAGTGGATTGCGCTTAATCGGACTCAGGTTCGGCTTCATCGGGCCGTAGTTTGAAACGGCAGACATGCCCGCCACGCACCATGCATTCCTCGTGTTCGACATCAGCGCCGCCCAACGTGCCGATCAGCGCCAGATCCAGCTCGCACACCACCGGATGGGCCGCAGCCAGACGGTGGAACACGCAGTTGTGGGCGACGATTTCGGCATCGCCCGATGATCGGAAGATCACCTCGGCTTCGTAACCGGCCTCGTTCATGTGCTTGACGATTTTTCCTTCATCGACCACTAGCCGTTCGCGATCCTCGGCCAGTTTGCGGCCCAGGCTGCGCATCAGTGTGGCCAGGGCTTGGGGACCGATGATGTCGGCCACTTCATCGATCAGGGCGCTGGCCAGCAATTGATACTGGCGGGGGAATTGCTCCCGGGCATGCTCGGTGAGCCGATACAGCTGCTCCGGCCGCCGCCCGGTGGGCCGGGTGTCGCCGCGCAGCACCAGGCCGTCACGCTCCAGCGCCGCCAGGTGAAGTGGCAGATCAACGGTCGGGGTTTTCGGGTGAATGTGCGGGCCTCTTCGCGGGCAAGCCCGCTCCCACAGGTATCGAGGTTGGATGTGGAATTTGCGTCCGGATGAGGATCACTGTGGGAGATCCCTGTGGGAGCGAGCCTGCTCGCGATGAGGCCCTGTCATCCAACATTGAAGTTGCCTGACACACCACCATCGCGAGCAGGCTCGCTTGTATGGTAGGACTTGAAGGGAGGAGGAGGGACAA
>NZ_JBSVXG010000445.1:0-1821 GCF_054070595.1 Pseudomonas sp. SDO55104_S430
TACATTGGGATTGTGTAGGGGCTGCCGAAGGCTGCGAGCTTTTGATTTATTTGGCGGCTTTCGCGGCCTTGGCTGGCTTGGCCGGAGCAACCGGTTCTTCAGCCACTTCTTCAACGGGCGCTTCGACTGCTTGCGGCGCTTCCACCGGCGCGGTCAGCAACTCGGACAGGGCATCCGGCTGGCTCTTGAACGCCTTGGCGAACACATCGCGGTTTTTCGCCATGTAGATCCCGACTTCTTCCACTTGCTGTTCGTTCAGGGACGGGACGGCTTTTTGCAACACTTCGGCCAGCAACTCGGCCAGCTCGAGCATTTTGTCATGACGATCAGCTTCGGCTTTATCCATGAACAAGCGCTCCAGATCTCGGCTGCTGCGGTATACCACTTCGACGGCCATTCACCACCTCACATGCCTTCAAATTTGGTTGTCTGATTCGACTACTGTATTTATATACAGGCAAAGAATAAGCGAATCATTGGGGTTTGGGTAGTGGCTTTTTAATGTAGTCCAACAAACCACTGTAGGAGCGAAGCTTGCTCGCGAAAGCGGTGTGTCAGTCAACATTGATATCGCCTGACACGCCGCTTTCGCGAGCAAGCTCTGCTCCTACAGGATCGAGGCGCGGCAAAACGTCACGGCGCGCGATTCGCGGGGGCTCGCCATGATGGCGTGGCCTCGTTTCTGCATGAAAAGCTGCATGCAGAACAACCGTCACGTCCAACCCGCATTATCCGGTCGAGCCGACCTAAGGAAGCATCATCGTGAAAATCAACTGGGCCGAAAACCTGCGGCAGTCCGTGCACGAACTGGCGGAAACCCTGGGCAACCTGTTCGTCGAGACCTTCCACTATCTGGCACTGTTCGCCATCGGCGCCGTGACCGCCTGGGCGGCGGTGATGGAATTTTTGGGAATGCTCGAGAAGGGACACATCAAGATCGATGACATTCTGCTGCTGTTCATCTACCTGGAATTGGGTGCGATGGTCGGGATTTATTTCAAGACCAACCACATGCCGGTGCGCTTTCTGATCTACGTGGCGATCACCGCGCTGACCCGCCTGCTGATTTCCAACGTGTCGCACCACAACCCGCCGGACCTGGGGATCATTTACCTGTGCGGCGGGATTCTGCTGCTGGCGTTTGCGATTCTGGTGGTGCGCTACGCGTCTTCGCAATTTCCGTCGGTGAAGATTGAAAACCCGCATCGCAAGACCGGTGCGGGTTCAAGTGAACATCCGGAGGTAGAGAAGGGGGAGATTTAAAGCCCTGAGATTCAAGGCCCTGAGATTTATAGACGCATGGCGGGTCGGGGCCGGCCTTTGACCGACGGTGGTGGCGGATTGCGCGAGCCGCTGTCGGTCATGGCTTCGAGAATCGCGACCGCGCTTCGACCCTGTTCGATGGCGATGCCGAACTGGATGCTCTGTACCAGGCGTTTGAGGCGGTCGGGGTCGTTGCGCTGTTCGGCACTGATCATGCGTTTGGCGACTATGCGACCGTTGTCGGAGAGGGTCAGCATGATGCTGCCGTCCAGGCCCTGAATGCTCAGGTTAACGTGGTAATCCGCTGCAAACGCATCGGTAATGAGCTGAAAAGGGTTGTCCATGATGCGTCACCGCCTGATTGAACGTGCAGTTGTTGACCGGTCGATGTCGGGATTAGTTCGCGATACCGGACCATCGGCCTTCATGACGTGCTTTCACAGGAGGATGTAGCAAGGGGCATGCCGGTTGGATTGTCGAACAATGAGTCCCTTGCCGACGCAGACATTGTGGCGAGGGGGCTTGCCCCCGTTGGACTGCGCAGCAGTCCCATCTTTT
>NZ_JBSVXG010000446.1:0-1768 GCF_054070595.1 Pseudomonas sp. SDO55104_S430
ACAGTTGATCTTCATGTGACACAAATTTTGTGTGTGACAGAAATCCAAGGTGGGAGCGGGCTTGCTCGCGAAGGCCGCGACTCGGTCTGAAACCTTACCCCCGAGGCTCAAGAATCATGCAGGTAGTCGTCCCGGTCGCATACAACCGCCCATCCACATCATAAATCCGCCCCTCGGCCAACGCCGTCGAACGCCCCAGATGCACGATCTTGCCCTCGGCCCGCACCGGGCCGCTGGCGCTGTTCAGCGCGCGCACGTAACTGATGCGCAGATCCAGCGTGGTATAGCCCTGGCCCTTTTTCAGCAGGGTATGAATCGCACAACCCATGCACGAATCCAGCAGGGTGGCCGCATAACCGCCATGCACGGTGCCCAACGGATTGTAATGCCGCGAATCCGGCGTGCCCTGGAAAATGAACAAGCCTTCGGACCATTCGATCGGGATGAAATCCATCAAAGTGCCGATCGGCGGCGAGGGCAGGTCACCGTTACCGATGCCATTGAAAAACTCGGTGGGCGTCAGTTGGCTGACTTCGGCCAGGGACAGACTGCCGGGCCCGGCGAGACGGGCGCGCATGGCCTCTTCCTGAGCGATCCATTGGGCGAGCATGGTGTCGCGGTTGGGGCTTTGCATGTTCAGTGGCCTCGCGTGTGTGCGGATATTACGAAGATAATGTCGGTCGATATTATGCGCGAAATAAAATCCACGCCAGCCCGTCATCCATCGTTCTACATACGGGACAATCAGGTCGATTTTCACCGACTAGTGCGTAATTAGTTCCGGCTATAAGCTGGGTTCATGGTTTCACTCATTTCTCAGGAGACCCCATGAAGAACATCATCGGTATCTACACCAGCCCCCGTGGACATTGGGTCGGCGACGGTTTCCCGGTTCGCACCCTGTTTTCCTACGACAACCTGGGCAAACACATCAGCCCCTTCCTGCTGCTCGATCACGCAGGGCCCGCGCAATTTTCGCCGACCACCGAGCGCCGGGGCGTGGGCCAGCACCCGCATCGTGGTTTCGAAACCGTGACCATCGTTTATGAAGGCGAACTGGAACACCGGGACTCCACTGGCAGCGGTGGCAAGATCGGTCCTGGCGACGTGCAATGGATGACCGCGGCCTCGGGGATTCTCCATGAAGAGTTTCACTCCGAAGGATTCGCCAGGAGCGGCGGCACCCTGGAAATGGTCCAGCTGTGGGTCAATCTGCCGGCGAAGGACAAAATGGCCGATCCCGGTTACCAGACCCTTCTCGATGGCGATATTCCGAGCATCGCGCTCAAGGACAATGCCGGCAGCCTGCGCCTGATCGCCGGTGAATTCGCCGGTCACAAGGGCGCGGCGCGCACCTTCACGCCGGTGGATGTCTGGGACATTCGCCTGAACGCCGGCAAGTTGCTCAACCTGGATCTGCACGAAGGACGCAACACCGCGCTGGTGGTCCTGCGCGGCGCGGTGCAGATCAATGGCCAGGAGTCGGCGAGTCAGGGGCAGTTGGCATTGTTCGAGCGCCAGGGCGACCGATTGACCCTTGAGGCCAGCGAAGACGCGGTGGTGCTGTTGCTCAGCGGCGAGCCGATCGACGAACCCATCGTCGGCCATGGTCCGTTCGTGATGAACACCGAACAGGAAATCCACCAGGCCTTCGCCGATTTCCAGTCCGGGCGCTTCGGTCGCATGCAGGCCTGATCCTCCAACACACCACATCCCCTGTGGGAGCGGGCTTGCTCGCGAAAGCGTAGTGTCAGTCGACACTTGTATT
>NZ_JBSVXG010000447.1:0-1699 GCF_054070595.1 Pseudomonas sp. SDO55104_S430
GGACACTGCTGACCCTTTGTGGGAGCGAGCCTGCTCGCGATTGGTCCTTAAAGCTTCAACTGCCCGATCGCCTTGCTCAATTGCCCGGCCAGCTCCGCCAATTCATGACTGGTAGTCGCCGACCCCACCGTCTGCTGCACGGTGTTTTCCGTCACATCCCGAATGCTCACCACCGCCCGGTTCATCTCTTCCGCGACCTGGCTCTGCTGCTCGGCCGCCACCGCAATCTGCGTATTGCTCTCGCGCATCTGCGCCACCGCCCCGGTGATCTGCTCCAGCGCCGCGCCGGCTTCCTGGGCCTGTTGCACGCAGTCATCGGCCTTGAACGAGCTTTCCTGCATGAAGTCCACGGCGTCACGGGTTCCGGCCTGCAATGCCGAGACCATCACGGTGATTTCGTCGGTGGAGTTCTGCACCCGCTTGGCGAGGTTGCGCACTTCATCGGCGACCACGGCGAAACCGCGGCCCATTTCACCGGCCCGGGCCGCCTCGATCGCGGCGTTCAGGGCCAGCAGGTTGGTCTGCTCGGCGATGCTGTGAATCACGTTGACCACGCCATTGATCTTCTGACTGTCTTCGGCCAGACGCTGAATCATCTCCGCAGTCTGCTGCACGCCGGTGGACAACCCGGCAATCGACTTCTGAACGCGCATGACCACCTCCTGCCCGCTGCCGGCCAGGGTGTCGGCCGATTGCGAGAGATCGCGGGTGGCGCCGGCATGTTGGGCGATATGGTGGACGGTGGCGGTCATTTCGTTGATCGCCGTGGCGGCCTGATCGGTTTCGCTCTGCTGGCCGAGCATGCCGTGGCGCACTTCGTTCATGCTCGACGCCAGCCGCGCGGCGCCTTCGTCCAGCTGCCGGGCGGTGCTGGCCACGGTGTTGACCACGCGTTGATAACCGGCCTGCATGGCGTTGAAGGCATTGGCCATTTGCCCGACTTCGTCGCTGCAGGCCAGCGGGACCCGGGCCGAAAGGTCGCCGGTCTTTTCCACGTGGAGCATCACGTCTTTCAGGGTATTGAGCTGGCTGAGCAAAAAACGGATCAGCAACTGCGAGGCACCCAGCATCGCCGCCATCAGGATAAATACGGCGACCGCGTAATTGACGAAGCGCTCATCGAACACCTGACTCAGGCTCGGCCCCTGGGCAATCACCGCGACACGCTGGCCGTCGGCCCGGGTGAACACTTCAGCGCCCAGCAGCAGGTTTTCACCTAACAGCGGCTGCTTGTTGATATCGACCCACCCATTGGCGTTGGTCAGTTCGGCTATCGGCTGGCCATCGAGCACCGGTGCCTGCCCGCGCTCGAACGTCAGTAGTTGGGGCGATTTCGGGAGCGGCTGTCCAGCGGGCCAGGCACCGAGCAGACGAGCCTGGGCCTGCGCCGATGCCTGGGCGGCCTGGTGTCGGGCGTGTTGTTCCAGATGCACGGCGTACAGCACCAGCAACAAGGTGGTGACGAAGGCGACGGCGTTCACCGCCCAGAATTTGTATTTCAGCGAGATATTGCTGAGCCAGGCACCCATGGAGGTCTTCTCTGATAGCGGAAACAGTTTTGGCAAGGTGCCATTAGTTTGCCGCTATCCATGCCCTGGGTTCTTGATGTGGATCAACAGTCACCACCATTCCCCTGTGGGAGCGGGCTTGCTCGCGAAGGCGTCGTGTCAGCCAATGCATGTGTCGACTGATACACCGC
>NZ_JBSVXG010000448.1:0-1699 GCF_054070595.1 Pseudomonas sp. SDO55104_S430
GCAGCCGGACGCAGGCTTCGCCAGCTGCTACAGGTCCTGCGGCGGCTTAACTGACAGGCATTAGGGCTTACCCCCCTAGCCACAAAAGCAATATCCGGAGCCCTTGCATGGCCAACGCTTTACCCGACCTGAAACTATTGCGCATCTTCGTCAGCGTGGTGCGGCATCAGGGATTTGCCAATGCCCAGCAGGAGCTCAACCTCTCTACGTCGGCCATTAGCACCTACATGAGCCAGCTCGAGTCGGCCCTGGGCCTGGTGCTGTGCCATCGTGGGCGCGGTGGTTTCAGCCTGACCAGCAAGGGTGAGTTGTTCCATCAGGAGACCCTGCGTCTTTTAGGTGAGCTGGAAGGATTCGAGCAGTACGCCGCCGCGCTCAAGGGCGAATTGCGCGGCACGCTGAACCTTGGGGTGATCGACTCGACGGTCAGCGACAAGGCCCTGCCGTTCGCCGAAGCCATCGGCGCCTACAGCCAGGAACACCCGGCGGTACACCTGCACTTGTCGGTGATGAGTCCCTACGAACTGCAACTGGGCGTCCAGGACAACCGCCTGGACTTGGCCATCGGCGCTTTTTCCACGCGCATGAGCGGTCTGGTGTACATGCCGCTGTACCGCGAACAGCACTGGCTGTATTGCAGCAACCGGCACCCGCTGTTCAATGAGCGGCGCATTCCCGAGCAGGTCATCACCCAACAGCGCATGGTCGGTCGCGGCTACTGGAGCCAGGCGGAACTCGCGCGTCACGGCTTCAAGCACAGCGCGGCGACGGTGGAGAGTATGGAAGCGCAGCTGATTCTGGTGCTGTCCGGCGCCTACATCGGCTATTTGCCCGAGCACTATGCCCAGGCCTGGGCCGACAAGGGCGATCTGCGTGTGCTGCTGCCGGCCACCTTCGGTTATCAGGCACCGTTCTCGATGATCGTGCGTCGTGGCCGCAGCCGCGAGCCGCTGATCCAGACCTTCCGCGATCTGCTCAAAGCGCAGCTGAACCAGGCGACTTGAGGAACGCACCATGTCCAGAATTCAATGTTCGCGCTGCCTGCGTCCGCAAAGCCACTGCCTCTGCCCGCTGATCCCCAGCCTCGACAGTCGTACCCGGGTGTTGCTGTTGCAGCATCCCAGTGAAGTGAATCATGCGCTGAATACGGCGCGGCTGGCGGCACTGGGTTTGACCAACGCCGAGTTGATCGTCGGCGAGGTATTCGAGGATTTGCCCCGGTTGTTGAATCAGCCGGGATATCGGGCTCGGTTGCTGTTTCCCGGTGACGAAGCGCAGCCGATGCAGGGATATGCCGAATCAGAGGAGCCGTTGCTGCTGGTGGTCCCGGACGGCACCTGGCGCAAGGCGCGCAAGATGCTGCACCTCAATCCGCTGCTGGCGGCATTGCCCAGGGTGACCCTGGCGGAGGGTGGCGTGTCCCGGTATCGGTTGCGCAAGGCACCGGGGCCGGGAGCGTTGTCGACGGTGGAGGCGATCGTGCAGGCGTTGCAAGTGCTGGAAGCGCCGGCTTCGTTCGAGCCGCTGTTGAAGCCGTTCGAGGCGTTGATCGAGGGGCAGATTGCGGCGATGGGGGAGGAGACCTTTCAGCGTAATCATGGGCCGAAATAGTCGTTGTCTGTGCCGGCCTCTTCGCGGGCAAGCCCGCTCCCACAGTGTCCGTGTCGAACCCAAATTCTGCGAACACCACAAAACCTGT
>NZ_JBSVXG010000449.1:0-1699 GCF_054070595.1 Pseudomonas sp. SDO55104_S430
GGCAGCCAGCGTTATCGTTGACGACCATCGCGAGCAAGCTCGGCTCCTACAGGGTACGGGGGCAGGCTTTATGCTCTTTTGAGCAACCACTGAAAAAACCCTTTCTTGCGCACCACCACCGGCGCTTGATGGCTCATCTGCTGGACCTTGTTCAAACGGAAATCCAGCAACGTCTTCATCGCATCATTGATGTCATGACGGGCGGCCAGACAAGGCAGCAGATAGCCTTTTTCGATACGGAACAGCGTGCAGGCAGTTTTCGCCGCGAACTCGGCCGGCAGCGCGCTATCGGTCAGGATGCCGGCTTCGCCGATGACTTCTCCCGGCCCCATGCGCCCGGTTTCTATCACTGTACCGTTGACGTTCAGCGAGACCGTGATCACCCCGGACTCGACGATGAACAGATGATCGCTCACCTCCCCCGCCGCCAAAATCGTCTCCCCGGCGCGGAAGTCCTGCTGGGTCATGTTCTGGCTGAAGGTTTCCTTTTCTTCCTGGCGCAAGGTGGAGAAGATCGGCGAACTGTCGATCAGTGCCCGTTGCCGTGACAGGTCGCTGGCGGGGCTGGTTTCCACGCTCGACAGCAGGTTCACCCCGGCCGCCCGCAGGTGTCGGTAGGCCAGATCGAACAGCTGGTTACGCACCGTGCGCTTTTCACCCATCGCGGCGACAAAACCGCTGATCTCGTATTCAACACCATTGGGAGTCGAGCTTTTGAGCGCCACTTTAGGCCCTGGCTGGCTCAATAGAATGCGGCAACCCTGCATCGCCCGCTCCAGTGCATCGATCACGGTTTGCGGTCGCACATGAGGGCTGACCTGCAGGCTGACCGACAGGCCAAACATATCGCTGGGCCGGCTGAAGTTGGTGATCTTGGCCTTGGCCGCCAGGGAGTTGGGGATCACGATCATGCTGCCCTGGGAGGTCTGCAGCCGCGTGGCTCGCCAGTCGATATCGATGACCCGCCCCTCTGTATTGTCGATGGCGATCCAGTCATCGATCTGATAGGGCTTGGTGGTATTGAGGACAATCCCGGAAAACACGTCGCTGAGTGTACTTTGCAGCGCCAGACCGACGATGATCGCCAGGGCGCCAGAGGTGGCCAGCACGCCCTTGACCGGCAGGTTGAGTACATAAGCCAGAGCCGCGATCACCGCCACCAGGAAAATCACCGCACCGAGCAAATCCTGCAGCAATCGCCCGGTATGACCCACGCGCTGCATCATCACCGCGCCGATCATTACCGTCAGTGTGCGCGCTGCAAACAGCCACCAGCCGATCTGCAACCCTGTGGCCGCCAGATGCAACGGCACGTTGTCCGCCCAGGGTGCCGGCTCCAGCGGGTTCATGCCCTCGTTGAACAGCAGCACGCTGAACAACGAGAAAATCACCAGCCTGGCCAGCAACTTCCAGTTGTGATGATTGACACCTATAAAGCGCCACAACACCAGATCGATCAGGAGGAGGATCAGTGCGCAGATCAGGGGGTGGTCGACGAGCAACGACAGCATCAAACAGCTCCAGCACAGGACGATGACAAAAGATCTCACAGTTTGGCCATAGTGTAGGAGCAATTGATTTGGCTGAAACCGGCTGACAACACAAATAAATGCGGGAGCACAAACCTGTGGGAGCGGGCTTGCTCGCGAAGCCGGTGTGTCAGCCAACATAAATGGCACTGACACTCCCTCTTCGCGGG
>NZ_JBSVXG010000450.1:0-1683 GCF_054070595.1 Pseudomonas sp. SDO55104_S430
GCGGAGTGTCAGTCAGCCTATATGTTTCTGATACAGCGCATTCGCGAGCAAGCCCACTCCCACAGTTTTAATCGCATTGCACAAGACTAAAGTGCATGCAGGCTCATTGTGGGAGCGAGCCTGCTCGCGATGAGTCCATTCGTATCAATACAACTTCGTCCCGGAATTGTTATCAATCATCGACACTTTATCAGTCGGATTCCTCAACAAACTGTTCAATGACTGGTCGAACTTCTGCAGCGCCCTGACCTGCATGTTTTGCTGTTCGTTAATGTCGGCAACGATGTCTTCACTGCGCTTGAAGTCCGCCCAGACCGGGCTCAGTTCCATCGCGTCACGGCCGTGTGCGGTGCCGATGTAATTGAGGTGGCTGTCGTAGAAGTGCGCACTGACATCCGATTCAATGTCGGAGCTGCGAGAGGTAATGAGCTGACTGCGGGTATTCACCACGGCGATCACATCCGGTTTGGCCGCCTTCAGGCTCTGCATGTCCGGATACACCGTGACCGAACCGAACTGCCGTTGCAGAGACGCCTTGACCCAGTCCACCGCCATATCGGGCTTGGAGGTGGCAACGTAGGCATCGTGAATCGGCTGCACCAGAAGGCTCTGGCCGAAACCGGTGCCGGCGTTGGCCTGGTAGTCCTGCAGGTAGGCGCGGTTGGCCTGGGTATTGCGGCTGTAGACCACGCCCAGGGAAACCTGGCTACCATTCGGGATACTGGTTGCGTTGCTGCGGCCCACCGGCTCGCTGAAGATGCCGTCCAGCGAGGAAACCGCGGAAGGTGCCGTAGGGATCGAGCAACCGGTTAACAGAGCCGTTATTGCCAGCGTACTGATCAAGGCAAGTTTCATGGTGTATCTCCTATGCAAAAGCAGTCAGGCAAGCAGTCGCCAATTGAGGGGGCCGAGTTCGTCGGCGGTCACTCAAGGTTAAACCGGTAATTATTTAATGAAATAACCCCTACGTATGGTTGTCAGGGCGGCGGTAGTTTTGTTTGGTGTAAAGAAAGTCGGTTAATTGCCACAGGATATAAAAAGGCCCGAATCGTCGAATCAGGCCTTTTTATTTATGGCTGACGGTTCAGCGATCAGTTTTTCAAAGGAACAAGTACTTCTTCGTCCGGCGACAGAACCATGAATACCAGCAACTTCGCAGGCTTGGTCTTGCTGGCATTTTTCGAGACCAGATGTTCGGAACCCGCCGCTTCATACCAGAACTCGCCGGCCTTGTAGGTCACTTCTTTTTCGCCTTTGACTTGCGAGGTGATTTCACCTTCCAGCACATAGGCCATTGCTGTTCCGTCGTGCTTGTGGGCAATCGAAGATTGGCCGGGCTTGTAGTCCACTTCAATCATCAGTGCCTTCTTGCCCGGTACGTTTTTCAGCATTTGATCCTGCAGGATCGTGACCTTTTCCGAAGGGCCATGGGCAAAGGCCGAGGCGGAAACGGTCAGGGACAGGGCAATCAGGGAAGCGGCACAGAAGCGCAAAACGTTCATGTTCATTACCTGCGTGGGATGAGTTGTCAGGGACAAATCTAGTCCGCGGCGGGGGCCAAACAAACAGCCAATATTGAGGAAGGTCAGGGGACCAATTGCCGGCAGGCGGATAAAACTGTAGGAGCGAGCACGCTCGCGATGAACGACCAGACACCGCGGGCATCCAGACAGCCCGCGTCAT
>NZ_JBSVXG010000451.1:0-1678 GCF_054070595.1 Pseudomonas sp. SDO55104_S430
CGTGATGCCCTGTAGGAGCGAGGCTTGCCCGCGAAGGCCATCTGTCAGTCGATGCGATTCAGATCGTTATGGCGCGTCTCTTTCAGGCACAGCACGGCAATCAGGCTCAACACCGCCGCCCCCGACACATACCCGCCGACATAACCCAAGCCACCCATCGCCACCAGCTTCTGGGCAAAGAACGGTGCCGCCGAGGCGCCGACGATCCCGCCCAGGTTGTAGGCCGCCGAGGCGCCGGTGTAGCGCACGTGCGTAGGAAACAGCTCCGGCAGCAGCGCACCCATCGGCGCGAAGGTCACGCCCATCAGGAACAATTCAATGCACAGGAACAGCGCCACGCCCCAGGTCGAACCCTGGGTCAGCAGCGGCTCCATCAGGAAACCGGACAGAATCGCCAGCACACCACCGACGATCAGCACCGGCTTGCGGCCCAGCTTGTCGCTCGCCCAGGCCGACAACGGCGTGGCCGCCGCCATGAACAGCACGGCAAAGCACAGCAGGCCGAGGAAGGTTTCGCGGCTGTAACCCAGGGTCGCCACACCATAACTGAGGGAAAACACCGTGGAGATATAAAACAGCGCGTAACACACCACCATCGCCCCGGCACCCAGCAGCACCGGCAGCCAGTACTGGCTGAACAGCTCGACCAGCGGGATCTTCACCCGCTCTTCACGGGCCATGGCATTGGCGAACACCGGCGTCTCGTGCAGCTTGAGGCGCACGTACAGGCCGACCATCACCAATGCGGCGCTGAGCAGGAACGGAATCCGCCAGCCCCAGGAGCGGAACTGTTCGTCGTCCAGCACCATCGCTAACGTCAAAAACAGTCCGTTGGCTGCCAGGAAACCGATGGAAGGGCCGAGCTGCGGGAACATGCCAAACCAGGCGCGTTTGTCCTTGGGGGCGTTTTCGGTGGCGAGCAACGCCGCGCCACCCCATTCACCGCCCAGCCCGAGGCCCTGACCGAAACGCAGCACACAGAGCAGGATCGGAGCCCAGGCGCCGATGCTGTCGTAACCCGGCAGCACGCCGATCAGCGTGGTACACACGCCCATCAACAGAAGAGAAGCTACCAGCGTGGATTTGCGCCCGATGCGATCACCGAAGTGACCGAACAGCGCCGAACCGAGGGGGCGGGCAAGGAAGGCGATGCCAAACGTCAGGAAGGCCGAAAGCATCTGGGCCGTGCCGGAGGTCTGCGGAAAGAACACCGGCCCGATCACCAGCGCGGCGGCGGTGGCATAAACGTAGAAATCGTAGAACTCGATGGCGGTGCCGATGAAGCTCGCCGTGGCGACACGGGTGGCGGAGTTCGTCGGTGCAGGCGCGGAATCGCTGTAAGTTGTGCTGGTCGTCATGCGGTAATCCCTGACAGTCATGTGCTCCGGTGGAGCGAATTATTATGGTCGAACACCCAGGGATGTGGGCTTGCAGCGGAGTGCGGGTAGCACGGTACAGAAGGGGCTTGGGTAAGCGGATCGATTATAGGAAGGAGGCTAACGATTCAACAAGGACAAAAAAATCGCATTTCCCGCCAAGCCCTTGAAGGGCAGCACGCAATATCTGCGACCGACAAAAATCCACTGTGGGAGCGGGCTTGCCCGCGAAAAGGCCGGCACATTCAACATCAATGTCGCCTGACACCACACCCTCGCGGGCAAGCCCACCCCCACAAGTT
>NZ_JBSVXG010000452.1:0-1674 GCF_054070595.1 Pseudomonas sp. SDO55104_S430
CGCTCGCGATGGTCGTCAACGATGATGTTGGCTGCCTGACACCCCGCGGTGTTCTGGCATCCATCGCGAGCGTGCTCGCTCCTACAGGGGACGTGTCGTTCTCCGGGGATGAGGGGGTGCCATCACCCTGCCATGCAATCTGGCATGCACAACCAACTAATTGGCAAACAGGCAAAAGGCCAAAAAAAAAGCGGCCCTTAGTATCTAAAAAGACCGCAACCCTGCGCCCCAAGAACAAGAACGGATGTCATGCCATGCTCAAGTCTCCCTTGCTTCGACTTTCCACGCTCGCGCTGATGATCAGTGCCGGGCAGGCCGGAGCTTATGAACTGTACTCAGACAGCGACACTCACCTGAACGCCACGCTGGAAGCGGTGTTCGGGGTTTTCCATAGCCAGGAAAACTACGCGTTGTCGGGTCGTCTCAACGAAGGTTCGTCATCGTGGCGTGAGGGTTACATCAAGTACGGCCTGGCGTTCGACAAAGGCCTGGCCGGTGTCGGCACCGCTTATGGCGCGGCGAATATGCTCAGTTCCGGGACCTGGGGTGACGGCGATGCGGCAGGGTTCAGCGATGGTTCGGAACGCACCACCAAGTTCGAAGATGCCTACCTCGGTTGGCGTTCCAGCGATCTATTCCCGGTGCTGGGCGCCGATGGCATCGACCTGTCGTTCGGTCGACAAAACATCATGGTCGGTGACGGTTTCATCATTAACGGCGATGCGCTGAACATGGGCAAGGGCCTGGCTGACGGCGAGTTCAACCGTGGCGGCGCCTACTGGCTGGCCGCACGCAAGGCGTTCGACGAGACCGCCGTGCTGCGCATCGGCGGCAAGGAAGGCTGGCGTGGCGACCTGATGTGGCTCAAATCCAACAACCGCGCCCAGGCGATGACCGAAATGTATGTCGGCACCCTGGAGCACGTGTCCGAAGCCGGCACCGTGGGCCTGACCTACGTCGACACCACCGATATCGACGAGCAGTACGCCTCGCCGATCCAGCTCGAACGCGACGGCATGAAGACCTACAGCCTGCGCGCCACCGGCAACGCCGGGGTCAAGGACTTGTTCCTCTCCGGCGAATACGCCAAGCAGGACAAGCCTCACACCTCGACCGAAGACGCCTGGTACCTGGAAGCCGGCTGGACCTTTTCCGACGTGAACTGGGCGCCGTATGTCAGCTATCGCTACAGCCGTTTCTCGGAAAACTACGACACCCTGTTCTACGGTTTCAGCCGTGGTTTCGGTACCTGGTTCCAGGGCGAAGTGGCGGGCAACTATGCCGGTCCGTTCAACAGCAATTCGCGCATCCAGCAGGTCAAGTTCACCGTCTCGCCGCTGGAGAACCTGACCGTCGGCGCGATGTACTTCAACTTCGACACCATCGACCGCAACCTGGGCAATACCGACGGTCATGAAACCGATATCTATGCCGAATGGCACGTCAACGATCACCTGAGCATCATGCCGCTGATCGGCCTGTACCAACCGGACAAGAGCGCCGAACAGGGCGGTACGCAACTGGGCAACAACGACAGGAACGTCTACAGCCAAGTGATTTTCGCGTCCACTTTCTAACCTCAAACAGAGCACGCCCCGCCCTTTGTAGCAGCTGGCGCAGCCTGCGTCCGGCTGCGCAGCAGTCGTAAATTCAGGCACTGCGGTCTGTCAGGTA
>NZ_JBSVXG010000453.1:0-1665 GCF_054070595.1 Pseudomonas sp. SDO55104_S430
AACGCATTCCAATTGTGGGAGCGAGCCTGCTCGCGAAAGGGCCATCCAATACACCACAAAACCCAGATCAATCTTGGTTCGATAATCGCCCAAAACCCGCTTTAAAATATTGAACCACCTGGTACATTCACATCACCATCGACCTACAAAACCAATAACAACAGGTTCGACACCATGCCCCCGCGCCCTGCCCTGTCCGGCTGATCCCCCAGGCTTCACCGAAAAATGTCGATTTGTCCGTCTGCATCCTCCCCCGGTTGCGGCACACCCCGTTTCATCCCGAAGAATTAGAGAGCCCCGAGCCCATGACGCCTTCCACCCAACCGTATTTCGTTCCCGGCCTGATCGCCGTCGCCCTGGCCAGCGCCACCCTGCCCGCCCAGGCCGAAGAGTCAGGCTTTGTCGAAGACGCGAAGGTCAACCTGAACCTGCGCAACTTCTACATCAACCGCAACTTCACCAACCCGACCAAGGCTCAGGGCAAGGCTGAAGAGTGGACGCAAAGCTTCGTCCTCGACGCCAAGTCCGGCTTTACCCAAGGCACCGTCGGATTCGGCATGGACGTGCTGGGGCTGTATTCAGTGAAGCTCGACGGCGGCAAAGGCACCGGCGGCACGCAACTGCTGCCGCTGGATGGCGACGGGCGCCCGGCGGACAACTACGGTCGCACCAACGTCGCGTTCAAGGCCCGCTTGTCGCAGACCGAAGTGAAGGTCGGCGAATGGATGCCGGTGCTGCCGATCCTGCGTTCCGACGACGGCCGCTCCCTGCCGCAGACCTTCCGTGGCGGGCAGATCACCTCGAAGGAAATCGCCGGCCTGACGCTCTATGGCGGTCAGTTCCGCCAGAACAGCCCGCGCGACGACAGCAGCATGGACGACATGTCGATGACCGGCAAAGCGGCGTTCACCTCCGACCGTTTCAACTTCCAGGGCGGCGAATACCTGTTCAACGAAAAGCGCACCCAGATCGGTGTGTGGAACGCCGAACTGAAGGACATCTACAGCCAGCAATTCATCAACCTGACCCACAGCCAACCGATCGGCGACTGGACCCTGGGCGCCAACCTCGGGTTCTTCTACGGCAAGGATGATGGCAGCGCCCGCGCCGGCGACCTGGACAACAAGACAATGTACGGCCTGTTCTCGGCCAAATACGGCGGCAACACCTTCTACGTCGGCCTGCAAAAACTCACCGGCGACAGCCCTTGGATGCGGGTCAACGGCACCAGCGGCGGCACCTTGGCCAACGACAGCTACAACTCCAGCTACGACAACGCCCGGGAGAAGTCCTGGCAGGTACGCCACGACTACAACTTCGTGGCCTTGGGCGTACCGGGCCTGACCCTGATGAACCGCTACATCAGTGGCAGCAACGTACACACCGGGAGCATCACCGACGGCAAGGAATGGGGACGGGAAAGCGAACTGGGCTACACCGTGCAGAGCGGTGCGCTGAAGGATCTGAACATAAAATGGCGCAACTCGACCATGCGCCGGGATTACAGCAACAACGAGTTCGATGAGAACCGGCTGATCATCAGCTATCCAATTAGCCTGCTATAAACACAAAACCAATGTGGGAGCGGGCTTGCTCGCGAAAGCGATCTGTCTGCCAACACCATTTCCTCCTTCCACAACACCCCCGCGAACAAACCCCCTCCCA
>NZ_JBSVXG010000454.1:0-1653 GCF_054070595.1 Pseudomonas sp. SDO55104_S430
AGGGTGTGTCAGTCGACGACATCATTGCCTGAGACACCGCCTTCGCGAGCAAGCCCGCTCCCACAAAGTCCTGCCACTCGGGCCCATCTGAATTGCCAGGGAACTCTCGGCGAGCCGCACGCATCTGAAAAGATGAGGTACTTCCTTTTTGCTGCACGCTTCAGAGGACACCATCATGCGCCGTCTGATTATCGTTTCTTCCCTGCTGCTGTGTTTACCTGTCGGCTCTGCATTGGCCGATGTGGATGCGGGTGATGTCGCCACTTCGGCTGGCGTTTCCGCGTCCCTTTATTCCACTTTCAAGGATCACAAACTCGTGGTTCCTGCCCGGGATGACGCCTCCAGCTTCGTGGCCAGTGGCGGTGCCATTCGCGGCGCGTATCTGGAATCGGTGTTCGAGAAACTCCGGCAGGACAATCCCAACCTCGTCAACGCAAGCGATGAAGAACTGGCCCAGGCCATCCTCGTGCATGACGATGTAGTCGCCAATCACTAAAGAACCCTGTAGGAGCGAGCATGCTCGCGATGGCCTCAAGAACGACGCGGGGCAACAGTTGCCCAGCGTTATCGTTGGCGACCATCGCGAGCATGCTCGCTCCTACAGTAGAGCTGCATTCAACGTGACCAGCCGCTTACCAATTGCGCGCTGATGCTCACCCCGCCACACACCACAATCACCACGTCATGGGCACCGGCAATGGCCGGGTGGTCCAGATAGGCGATGGCCAGTGAAACGCCGCAGGCGGGTTCGACCAGTTGGCGCAGGTCGCTGGCGTAGCGCACCACGCCCATGATTGCCTGCTCGTCACTGAGCACCACGCACTGATGGTCGAAGTCGAGGATATGTTTTACCGGCCATTCGGCCACCAATGATGCGCCAAGGGACCGGGCGACGGTGTCGATGCGCGGCAGCTTGACCGGATGCCCGGCGCTGACGGCAGCGGCGAAGGACGCCGCGCCTTCGGTTTCGCAGGCGACGATCCGGCAGTCCATGCGCTGGTGACGGATCAGTCCGGTGAGGATTCCCGCCAGCAAGCCACCGCCGCCGACCGAGGTGACGATGGCGTCGAACTGCGGACAGTCTTCGATGATTTCATCGATCATCGTGCTGTGCCCTTGCCACAGCACCGGGTGGTCGAAGGCTGGTACGTATTCGGTGTCCGCACCCTTCGCCAGTTCCTTGGCCTTCTGATTGGCCTCGTCCCAGACCTTGCCGTGGACGATCACTTCGGCGCCGGTTTTCTGGATGCGCGCGCGGGTGGATTCGGGGGTGGTGTGCGGCACCACCACGCAAGCTTTCAGCCCAAGGCGGGCGGCGGCCACGGCGGTCGCAAAACCGGCGTTGCCACCGGAAGGACAGATCACCTTGCGCTTGCCCTGCGCCACCGCCTGGCTGCACAACAAACCGATGCCGCGCACCTTGAAGGAACCGCCGGGTTGCAGGTTTTCCAGCTTGAGCCAGATTCGGCGGGACGGCGTCGAGAGGTCCGGATGGAGGATCAGGGGTGTTCTGATGTGCAGCATGACGGGCTCCTGTTGCAGCCCACGGGCTCGAGGGAGGCCGGTGGTGAACGGTGCTCAATCAAGTCTAGTCCACCCTTGGGTTCTGTTGCGTTGCTGATGACGCCTTCGCGGGCAAGCCTCGCTCCTACA
>NZ_JBSVXG010000455.1:0-1637 GCF_054070595.1 Pseudomonas sp. SDO55104_S430
TGGGGTATGCCTGACACACCGCCTTCGCGGGCAAGCCTCGCTCCTACAGGATTTCATTTCATTTCGGATAACCGGCGCGCTTCATCTCGCGTTCGGTGGATTGCTGCGCCGCAGCCAAAGCCTGGTCGACCGTGGTCTGGCCGATCAGCGCTGCGGAGAACAGCTTGCCGACCTGAGTGCCCACCGCCTGGAACTCGGGGATGGTCACCAGCTGGATGCCGATGTAAGGCACAGGGCGGGCGCCGGGTTTGCTCGGGTCAGCGGCCTTGAGCGATTCCAGAGTGACCTTGGCGAACGGCGCGGCGTTCATGTACTCCGCGCTGTAGGTCGAGGCGCGGGTGCCTGGCGGCACATTGGCGATGCCGTCGGTCTTGGCGACCAGCGCGCCGTATTCCTTGGACGTGGCCCAGGCGCTGAAGGTCTTCGCCGCGTCCTTGGCCTTGGAACTGGTCGGAATCGCCAGCGCCCAGGAGTAGAGCCAGGCCGAACCCTTGTCGGTGGTTTCGTGCGGCGCATAGGTGAAGCCGACGTTGTCGCTGACCTTGCTCTGGGTCTTGTCGGTGACGAACGAGCCGGCGACGCTGGCGTCGACCCAGATCGCGCACTTGCCGCTGTTGAACAGCGCGAGGTTTTCGTTGAAGCCGTTGCTGGATGCGCCCGGCGGGCCGGATTTCTTCATGGTGTCGACGTAGAAATTCAGCGCGTTCTTCCACTCGGGACCGTTGAATTCCGGCTGCCATTTCTCATCGAACCAGCGCGCGCCATAGGCGTTGGCGACGGTGGTGATCAGCGCCATGCTCTCGCCCCAGCCGGCCTTGCCGCGCAAGCAGATGCCGTACTGCTCTTTGGTTTTATCAGTCAGTTTTTCAGCGAATTCGCCGATCTGTGTCCAGGTCGGATGCTCGGGCATGGTCAGGCCCGCGTTCTTGAACAGATCGGTGCGGTAATAGGTGATGGAGCTTTCGGCGTAGAACGGCAGGGCGTACAGCGAGCCTTTCACCGACAGGCCTTCGCGCACCGACGGGAACACGTCGTCGAGGTCATAACTGGCCGGCAGGTCCTTCATCGGTTCGAGCCAGCCCTTGGCCCCCCAGAGTGCCGCTTCGTACATGCCGATGGTCAGCACGTCGAACTGCCCGCCCTGGGTGGCGATGTCGGTGGTCAGGCGCTGGCGCAGGACGTTCTCCTCCAGCACCACCCAATTGAGCTTGATCTCCGGATGCTCGGCCTCGAAGGTCTTCGAGAGCTTTTGCATGCGAATCATGTCGCTGTTGTTGACGGTGGCGATGGTCAGGGTCTGAGCGCCGAGGCTGACGCTGCTGAGGGTCATGCAGGTGAGGGCGAGCAGAGCTTTTACAGAAGGTTGCATCGAGCACTCCTTTTCTGCACCCGAGGGGTTACAGAAGGACAGTTATTGTTTTTGTGGCTTGCGATCCAGCAAGCATCTGCGCTGATTACAACGTTCAATCGTTGGCGAGACAAATCATCCGTCGCACTGGGATCGATACTTTTTTGCACTGGGGATTTGGAGGGGGGATGCAGGGAAGGGCGTTGCAGCGTGGCAGGGGCGTGGGATTTGTACAGGTTTTGCGGGCCTCTTCGCGGGCAAGCCTCGCTCCTACAGGTTCACCACCGAC
>NZ_JBSVXG010000456.1:0-1626 GCF_054070595.1 Pseudomonas sp. SDO55104_S430
GTGTCAGGCTGCCAACGTCATCGTTGACGACCATCGCGAGCAAGCTCGGCTCCTACAGGGTAGATGTACGTCGGGTCGGGCTTGCCCGCAGCAAGCTTTTGATCGACACTGCCCACCTCGCCTCCCCGGCGACCCTGGATCAGCAGACAGGGCAACACTGAGCTGGCAACCCTGAACCCAACTTTCAGAGGAGCCGGCCAACATGCCTGCGACCCGTACCTGGTTAAAAAATCCCCTCGCCATTTTCACGGCCAACGGTCTCGATGCCCGTGGCGGTCTGGTGCTGCAAGACGGTGTGATCGTCGAAGTGCTCGGCGCTGGCCAGCAGCCTTCCACACCCTGTGGACAAGTCTTCGATGCCCGCGAGCACGTGATCCTGCCGGGCCTGATCAACACCCATCACCACTTCTATCAAACCCTGACCCGTGCCTGGGCGCCGGTGGTCAACCAGCCGTTGTTTCCGTGGCTGAAAACCCTGTACCCGGTCTGGGCTCGCCTGACCCCGGAAAAACTCGCCCTGGCCACCAAGGTCGCCCTGGCCGAATTGCTGCTGTCGGGTTGCACCACCGCCGCCGACCATCACTACCTGTTCCCCGACGGGCTGGAAAATGCCATCGACGTGCAAGTCGGGAGCGTTCGCGAACTGGGCATGCGCGCCATGCTGACCCGTGGATCGATGAGCCTCGGTGAAAAAGATGGCGGCCTGCCACCGCAGCAGACCGTGCAGGAAGGCCAGGTGATTCTCGACGACAGCCAGCGACTGATCGCCGAGTACCACGAGCGCGGTGATGGCGCGCAGATCCAGATCGCCCTGGCGCCGTGCTCGCCGTTCTCGGTGACCCAGGAAATCATGGCCGCCAGCGCCGAACTGGCAAACAAGCTCGACGTGCGTCTGCACACGCACCTGGCGGAAACCCTCGACGAAGAGGATTTCTGTCTGCAGCGTTTCGGCCTGCGTACCGTCGACTATCTCGACAGCGTCGGCTGGCTCGGCCCACGTACCTGGCTGGCCCACGGCATCCACTTCAACCCGGATGAAATCGCTCGCCTGGGCGCCGCCGGCACCGGCATCTGCCATTGCCCGAGCTCGAATATGCGCCTGGCGTCCGGCATCTGCCCGAGCATCGAGCTGACCGAAGCCGGAGCTCCGCTGGGCCTGGGCGTGGACGGCTCGGCCTCCAACGATGCGTCGAACATGATCCTCGAAGCGCGGCAGGCGCTGTACATCCAGCGCCTGCGCTATGGCGCCGAGAAGATCACGCCGGAACGCGTGCTGGGTTGGGCGACCAAGGGTTCGGCGCAGTTGCTTGGGCGTAGCGACATTGGTGAATTGGCCGTGGGCAAGCAGGCTGACCTGGCGATGTTCAAGCTCGATGAACTGCGATTCTCCGGTAGCCATGATCCGGTGTCGGCGCTGCTGTTGTGCGGCGCGGATCGTGCGGATCGGGTAATGGTGGGTGGCAAGTGGCGAGTGATTGACGGGCAGGTCGAGGGGCTGGATCTGAAAGGCTTGATTGCCGATCACAGCCAGGCGGCGCGGCAACTGATCGCTGGTTCCTGATAAAACACCACCCCTGTAGGAGCCGAGCTTGCTCGCGATAGCGGTATGTCAGACACATTGATTTT
>NZ_JBSVXG010000457.1:0-1600 GCF_054070595.1 Pseudomonas sp. SDO55104_S430
TCAGTCGACATCAACATAGACTGACACACCGCTTTCGCGAGCAAGCCCGCTCCCACAGTATTTGGGTGATCCACGTGGGATCGATCAAGATCGCAGCCTGCGGCAGCTCCTACATAAACTTCGGAAACGTCTGATATTGAGGCGTGGTAATCACGGTGCTGTACTCGATCCCCATTTTTGAGGGCTACCGAGGCAGCACCCATGAAAAAACCACCCCGGCTGCAAGGCCGGCTCGACCCGGTGTTCGACCGGCTCGGTCAGTCTCCCCACAAGGAACGTCTCGCCGATTACCTTGCGCTGCTCAAGCCACTGGATGATCAAGGCCGCTATCGACCGTTTCACGAACTGCGCTACCGCTGGCCGTCGGGGCTGGATTCGAATCTGTGCTGGGCGCTGGTGAAGAAGGCTCGGGTTGCGCAGTACTCAAGCCTTCTGCCTCTGGGTGAGCCACCTCAGTGGAGCAACTTCGTGCTCACACCGCTGGCACAGAAGGCCATCTCGGCCGTTGACCGGCAAGCGACCACGGCGGCGCTGGAGTTCATGACCAGTCAGATCGGCGAACACGCACACTTCAGTTATCTGCTCAACGACCTGATCGAGGACGAGGCCATCAGCAGCAGCCAGCTCGAGGGCGCGGCAACGACTACGCAGGTGGCCAAGGACATGCTCAAGCGCAAGCGGCTGCCGCGCACGCCGGATGAGCGGATGGTGATCGGCAATTTCAAGATGATGAACTTCGCCTGGGAACAGCGTCATGAGCCCTTGAGCGCCAGACTGATCCTGGCCATGCACCGGGTGGGCGTCGAGGGTATTGATGATGCACGCTATTCACCGGGAATCTTCAGGTGCACCGATGACGTGGTGGTGCAGGACGGCGAAGGGCAAACCGTATATACGCCGCCTCCCGCAAAAGGGCTGACGGACCGGTTGCAGGGATTGGTGGAATGGATCAACCAGCCCCACAGCGACATTGAGCAAAAGGACTACCTTCATCCGTTGATCAAAGGCATCGCCCTGCATTTCGCGTTGGGTTACGAACATCCCTTCCGCGACGGCAACGGCCGGGTTGCACGGGCGTTGTTCTATTGGTTCATGTTCAAGAATGATTTTTCGGCGTTTCGCTACATTGCGATCAGCGTCTTGCTGCGCAGCGCACCGGTGAAGTACGGGCGTTCATACCTGAACACCGAGTCGGATGACCTGGACCTTACCTATTTCATCGATTTCCAGTGTTCGGTGGTGCTTCGGGCTGTAGGCCGTTTTACCGCGGCTTATCGGAAAAGTTTGGCAAACGCCGATCACTTTGATCGCTGGCTCATGGAGTCGGGCTTGTTTTACCGGCTAACCGAAAAGCAGCGAGCCGTATTCCAGGTGGCCAAGAGCGGGATGGCCAAGGAGTTTACGGCAGGCAATGTGAAGGAACATCTGGGGTGCTCTCACAACACGGCTTCGACGACCTTGAACGGGCTGGTCGATTTGAATGTGTTCGAGAAGAGAAGGATGGGGCGTGAGTGGGTGTTCTTTCTGCGGGGTGGTTTGGCAGTTTAATGTCCTGTGGGAGCGGGCTTGCTCGCGAAAGCGGTCTGGCAGTCAACATCAT
>NZ_JBSVXG010000458.1:0-1593 GCF_054070595.1 Pseudomonas sp. SDO55104_S430
TACAGGGAATCACCACGCCCCGTAGGAGCGAGGCTTGCCCGCGAAGGCGCCAGACCAGACACCACATAACCAATCTTGCAGCTGCCCCTCTACATCCCATGCTGCCTGAGCAAACGCGCATAACTCCCATCCGCCTTCATCCTGGCAATCTCCCGGTCAAAACCGGCGACGATCTGCTCATGCTTCGGATTCTTCAGGCTCACCAGAATATGCAGGCTGTTCTCACTCACCGGCCTGGGCAAAAACTCCACGGCATTGCGCACCTTGGCCGACTCCCGGGCCAGGTAATAACGGGCGACGTATTCGTCTTCCAGCGTCAGTTTGACCCTGTCGGCGGCCACCATGCGCACGGCCAGGGCGAAATTGTGGACCGGCACTTTCTGCAGTGATTCGTCTTCATCGAACGCCGGCGAATAGGCATAGCCACGCACGATCGCCACGGGGTAGGTGTGCAGCTGCTGCAGGTTGTTGTATTCGATGGGGGCATCCTTGCGCTTGATGAAGCGGATGCGATTCAGCAGATACTCGCCGGAAAACTGCCCAAGCTTGGTGCGGTCTTCGCTGTACCAGGCGTTGACCAGGACGTCGTACCGGCCTTCGCCCAATCCCAGCAGCGCACGGGCCCAGGGCACCTGCTCGAAATCACTGGCATAGCCGGCTCGCGCCAGTGCGGTACTGACAATGTCGGTTGCCAACCCACCGTTGACCAGCGTGGCGTCGGTGAAAGGTGGCCAGGCGTCCGCCACCAGGCGCAGTTTCTCCGCTGCTGCGTGCTGGGCCAGCAACAGCAAAACGATAAGAGCAAAGACTCGACGCAATCGCGGCATGCTCGAAAATCCTTAGCGGGCGGGGTGCCCGACGTATTTTTCAGCTAAATCTCCAAGCCCCTTACCGGCACGCCCAGGTGCAAAACGTTAGTTCATTGAAGCCACTGCAAATCGCTGCAATCCAGATTACACAAAGTAGGCGGTGGCGCGAGAAATGAATGATGGCATTTTGGTCTTTGTCACAGATTTCTCCGCCATAAAGACATCTACCGTTCGGACGCTTAGTATCTGGAAGAAGTTTCCAGGGAATCAAAACATGACAATCGAATGGGTCTGCAAACACCACAGCGATCTGGGCATCCAGCAGCTGTATGCGATCTTGCAGCTGCGCGCCGAGGTGTTCGTCGTCGAGCAGAAATGCTTCTACGAGGACATCGATGGCCAGGATCTGGAGGGTGACACCTGCCATTTGATGGCCTGGGACGAGGATCGGCTGGTGGCCTACCTGCGTCTGCTCGATCCGGAGCTACAGGGCGGTGACGTGGTGATCGGACGGGTCGTGACCTCACCGGCGGCTCGTGGCCAGGGGCTGGGGCATGAAATGATGGAACAGGCACTGAAACAGGCGGAAAAGCGCTGGCCGGACATGCCGATTTACCTCTCGGCACAGGCGCATTTGCAGGGGTATTACGGGCGGTACGGGTTTGTGGTGGCGGGGGAGGAGTATGTCGAGGATGGCATTCCGCACATAGGTATGCGTCGTTCCTGAGGGCCTCTTCGCGAGCAAGCCCGCTCCCACATTGGATTTGTGAACGACGCAGATCCA
>NZ_JBSVXG010000459.1:0-1581 GCF_054070595.1 Pseudomonas sp. SDO55104_S430
CGGGGATGGTGATGGCGGCGCTGGTGGCGATCATCATTATTCTGGCGATGTCGGGGATGCGGGTGCATTTCGACTAAGACCGCGAACTCTGCAGGAGCGAGCTTGCTCGCGATGGTCGTCAACGATGACGCGGGGGATCAGGTGCCCAGCGTTGTCTCGACCTCCATCGCGAGCAAGCTCGTTCCTACGGGGGAGGGGTCAGCCGATGGAGCGTACGAGGATCGATTCGTCGATCTGATCAATCGAGGTCACCCCGGTCAACGTCATGGCCACGCGCATTTCCTTGGCAAAAATGTCCAGCATGTTCTCCACCCCGCGTTGCCCATCGGCCGCCAGTGCGTAGGCCATGGAGCGACCGAGTAGTACGCCCTTGGCTCCCAACGCCAGCATGCGCACCACGTCCAGACCGGAGCGGATGCCCGAGTCCACCAGTACGCTCAAATCGTTGCCGATCGCCTGCATGATCGGCGGCAGGGCGTGGGCGGTGGAGAGGACGCCGTCGAGCTGGCGACCGCCGTGGTTGGAGACGACGATGCCGTCGGCGCCAAAGCTGACGGCGTCGCGGGCGTCCTGGGGGTCGAGGATGCCCTTGATGATCATCGGGCCTTGCCAGAAATCACGAATCCATTCCAGGTCGCTCCAGCTGATCGACGGGTCGAAGTTGTTCGCCAGCCAGCCCATGTAGTCCTCCAGCGTCACGGCCTTGCCCAGGTAGCGGGAGATGTTGCCCAGGTCGTGGGGGCGCCCCAACAGGCCAACGTTGTAGGACCAGTCGGGACGGGTCATGGCCTGGAGGATGCGCCGCGTCGAAGCGAACGGGCCGGACATGCCGGAGTGGGCATCGCGGTAGCGGGCGCCGGGGGTGGGCATGTCGACGGTGAATACGAGGTTCCGAACCCCGGCGGCCTTGGCGCGTTCCAGTGCGTTGCGCATGAAACCGCGGTCCTTGAGCACATAGAGTTGAAACCAGATCGGCTGTTGGGTGCTGGACACCACTTCCTCGATCGAACACACCGAGACGGTCGACAGGCATAGGGGGATGCCCTTGTTCTGCGCCGCCTTGACCGCCTGCACTTCACCCCGGCGGGCGAACATGCCGGTCAGGCCCACCGGCGCCAGGGTAATGGGCATCGCCTGGCGCTGGCCGAAGAGGGTGGTTTCCAGGCTCAGGCTTTCGACGTTCTTGAGGATCCGCTGGCGCAGGCTGACGCTGCTGAGGTCGGCGCTGTTGGCCCTCAAGGTGTGCTCTGCATAGGCGCCGCCGTCGATGTAGTCGAACAGAAACCTTGGAAGTTTGCGACGTGCCGCTTCGCGGTAATCCGATGCAGAAGAGATGATCATGGATGGGTAGGCCTTGGTCTTGGGGATGGCGAGATTTGAGGAGGGTAGCGTATGTGTGGGGTGTTGCGGGTACATTCGATGGTGATGTTGACTCGGCTGCCGTCTTCGCGGGCAAGCCACGCTCCCACAAGGGACAGGGCTACCCCAGGGTTTTGTGTTCGCCGAAAATCCTGTGGGAGCGGGCTTGCTCGCGAAAGCGGTGTGTCAGCCACGAATCTGTCGACTGACACGCCCCCTTCG
>NZ_JBSVXG010000460.1:0-1565 GCF_054070595.1 Pseudomonas sp. SDO55104_S430
GCGGTGTATCAGACATCAAGATGGTGACTGACACTCCGCCTTCGCGAGCAAGCCCGCTCCCACATTGGATCTGTGCAACTTTCAAAAAACAACACTCAAGGATCAAGCCATGCGTGCATTGGCAGCACTGAGCCGTTTCGTCGGCAATACCTTCGCTTACTGGGTTCTGATTTTCGCCGTCGTGGCGTTTCTGCAACCGGCCTGGTTCATCGGCCTCAAGGGCGCCATCGTGCCGCTGCTGGGCGTGGTGATGTTCGGCATGGGCCTGACGCTCAAACTCGAAGACTTCGCCGCAGTCGCCCGTCATCCGTGGCGCGTTGCCTTGGGTGTGGTGGCGCATTTCGTGATCATGCCCGGCGTGGCGTGGTTGCTCTGCCAGGCTTTCCATTTGCCGCCGGAGATCGCCGTCGGTGTGATTCTGGTCGGCTGCTGCCCAAGCGGTACTTCTTCGAACGTGATGACCTGGCTGGCACGTGGTGACCTGGCGCTGTCGGTGGCCATCGCGGCGGTGACCACCCTGCTCGCTCCACTGCTGACCCCGGCGTTGATCTGGCTGCTGGCGTCGGCCTGGCTGCCGGTTTCGTTCATGGAATTGTTCTGGTCGATCCTGCAGGTGGTACTGCTGCCGATCGTGCTGGGTGTCGTGGCCCAGCGCCTGCTTGGCGATCGCGTTCGTCACGCGGTGGACGTGCTGCCGCTGGTGTCGGTGGTGAGCATCGTGATCATCGTCGCCGCCGTGGTGGCCGCCAGTCAGGCGAAGATTGCAGAATCCGGTTTGCTGATCATGGCCGTGGTGATGCTGCACAACAGCTTCGGTTATCTGCTGGGTTACTTCACCGGTCGCCTGTTCAAGCTGCCGCTGGCCCAGCGCAAGTCCCTGGCCCTGGAAGTCGGCATGCAGAACTCCGGTCTCGGTGCTGCGCTGGCCAGCGCACATTTCTCGCCGCTGGCGGCGGTGCCGAGTGCGTTGTTCAGCGTGTGGCACAACATTTCCGGCGCCCTGCTCTCCACGTACTTCCGGCGCATGAGCGAAAAACAGGATCGTGAAATCGGTGGTCAGCAGACTGCTGATTGATCCGAAAACTTGATCCCCGGATTAATGCTGGGCACTCTATGGCGCAACGCGAGGACGACCTCGCGGCTCTGACGAGTCACTAATCTGGGGACGACCCCGTCAATCGATGGAGGTTTTCATGTCCTGGATCATTCTGTTTTTCGCCGGCCTGTTCGAAGTCGGCTGGGCCGTTGGCCTCAAATACACCGACGGTTTCAGCCGCCCTCTCCCCACCGCCCTCACCATCGCCGCCATGGCAATCAGCCTTGGCTTGCTGGGCCTTGCCATGAAGGAATTGCCGCTGGGCACGGCCTATGCGATCTGGACCGGCGTGGGCGCCGTGGGCACGGTGATTGCGGGGATCATTCTGTTTGGGGAATCGATGGCACTGGTGCGGTTGGCCAGTGTGGCGTTGATCATTGCCGGGTTGGTTGGGCTCAAGGTTAGCGCTTAGGCATCTGACGCCTTCGCGGGCAAGCCTCGCTCCTACAGGGCAACCTCAAACCCTGTA
>NZ_JBSVXG010000461.1:0-1521 GCF_054070595.1 Pseudomonas sp. SDO55104_S430
GCCGTGCTCCTACAGATCGGGGGCGGTCGCAGGCGAACGGGGTGTCAGAGGATGCGGTAAAGCAACCGCTCAATACGCACGCGGCTCACGCGCTTGAGGAACTTGGCCACGCCCGCCGGATAGTTCGGCAGTGTCTCCAGATCCTGGAAGCGCCCGATGCGCGAGGTGTGCTGGAAAATCTCCGCCAGCTCCGCAGCGCGCGGCTCCAGCAGTTCGCCCTTGGGATCGTCGATCAGCAAGGCGTTTTCCAGGTCCAGGCGGAACGCCCGCGGGTTGAGGTTGTTGCCAGTCAGCAAGGTGTAGCGCTTGTCGACCCACATGCCCTTGAGGTGGTAGGTGTTGTCGCCGTCCTTCCACAGATGCAGGTTCAACTGACCGCTGTCGATGTTGCGCTGATGGCGCTTGGCAAAGCGGCGCAGGCTGATCTCGTAGAGATACGGCAACGCCGAGATCACCTTGAACGGCTCGCTCGGCGGAATGTAGAAGTCGTTGGCGGTCTTGTCGCCGACCACGATATCGATCTTCACCCCACGGGCCAGCGCCCGGTTGATCTCCCGGGTCACCGCCAGCGGCAGGTTGAAGTACGGTGTGCAGATGGTCAGCTGATGCTGGGCGCTGGCGATCAACTCGCCAATCACCCGGCTCAACGGATTGTTCTTGCCCACGCCCAGCAGCGGGCTGACCGACAGGCCGGTCTTGTCGGTGGTGCCCTGGGTGGTGTCGTAGGCCGCATGCTTGAGGCGGCTGCGCAGATCGCCGATGTCGTTGCGCAGGCTGCGGGTGGTCGGCAGGTTCGGCAGATCCAGGCGATGCACTGCCCGGGACGCCACCAGGCCGTGCTGCACCAGATGATGCATCGAATCGGCCAGGGTGCGGTCCTGCAACAGGTGATAACGGTCGTAGCGGTACTTGTCGAACTTGTGCAGGTAGACGTTGTTCAGGCTCGCGCCGCTGTAGATCACGCAGTCGTCGATGATGAAACCCTTGAGGTGCAGCACGCCGAACAGCTCGCGGGTCTGCACCGGCACGCCATACACCGGCACTTCGCTGGCGTGGGTACGGGTCATTTCCTGATACCAGGCCGAGTTGCCCGGCTGTTTGCCCGCACCGATCAGCCCGCGCTGGGCGCGCAGCCAGTCGACCACCACCGCCACTTCCAGTTCGGGACGGGCCAGTTTGGCGGCGTGCAAGGCATCGAGAATTTCCTGACCGGCCTCATCCTGTTGCAGGTACAGCGCGACGATGTAGATACGCTGGGTGGCGCTGGCGATTTTTTCCAGCAGGCAACGACGGAACTCGGCAGCGCCGGAGAGGATGGTGACGGCATCGGCGGTCAGCGGGAAACTGCGCAGTTTTGGCAGCAGGGAGCGTTTGAAAAGCAACGGCATAGGGCTCGCAATCGGGTCGCATCCAGAGAGGTTGAGAGCTTACACCATGGATTGGCTGGGGTCTTCCCGGTGTCTGTTTTGCCCCTATCGCGAGCAGGCTCGCTCCCACATTTGAAATGCATTCCATTGTGGG
>NZ_JBSVXG010000462.1:0-1516 GCF_054070595.1 Pseudomonas sp. SDO55104_S430
TGCGGAGTGTCAGACGATGCAGATGCCAGCTGACCTGACGCCTTCGCGAGCAAGCCCGCTCCCACAGGTTATGCGTTGGCTGTTAGGTACTGGTTGTAAAACGCCAACGTCGCCACATTCTTGTCCTTGGCCTCAAACATCACATCGAACCGATCCATGAACTGCAGTACATACTCATTGGTCCACCGATTCCACATCTGATCGCTATGAGCGTACAGCTCACGCTTGGCCACCACGCGGGTGACTTCCTCCATCACCAGCTTCTGCTGCGAACTGAAGCCCAGCTCCTGCAACCGCTCCTGCGGCTGTGAGTAGTGCATGGTCGGGCGCACGCCGCGCCAGCTGTCGATGATGCGCGATACCCGGTCGCAATGCGGCGCGATGTAATCCTCTTCATTGATCCAGCAATGGTGCACATCCAGCACCACCGGTGCCAGGTCGGCCAGCGCCAGGCAGTCATCCACGCCGTAGACCTTCTCTTCGTTCTCGAAGGTGATGCAATTGCGCGCCTCCTGGGACAACCGCCCCCAGATCCCGCGAATCCCCTCGGCCCCCAGTCGCCCGGCAATGTGAATGTTGCATTTGAAATCCTGGAACCGCACGCCGTAACCCATCATCCGGATCATGTCGGCGTGGTACTCGAATTCGGCGAGGCTGTTTTCCACCACCTCGGGCCGATCCGAGCCCAACACGCAATACTGCCCCGGGTGCATCGACAGACGAATGCCGGCACTGCGTGCTCGGGAGCCGATAGCGGCAAACCCCTCGCGCAGCTTCGGCACGATGGCCGGGTCCTGATAGAACGCCTTGATTTTCGGATGGCTATAGAACGGCAACAGATCACTGCTCAAGCGCAACATGCGCAAGGCCGCGGGCAGTTGCGCGACGTAATCCAGCAAGCGCAATTGCGCCTGTAGATTGTGCTCCACGACCTCGGTAAGCCGAGCCTCGGCCACCTGCGCCGACACGCTGTCCATCCAGCGCAACGTGGTGGTGCGCGGATTGAGTGCGGACTCGATCACTTTCAACTCGGCCAGCGCCAGGCTGCGCTGGGGATGGCGGTATTGGCAGGCAAAACCGATGCGGGAAATAGACATGCTGCTCCATTTATTTTTGAACGTGACGACCATTATCCACCGAACGCGCATACCGCTCGGTTGCCGCGATCACCAATCCTCGTCTTTCATCCCGATCAATGACCCCCTGTCTCCAATAATCCTCCGCCAACCGAAGCAACTCTTCATATTGCTCCGGAGCGGTCCCGCGCATTTCTGGCTTGCCCAACAATGAATGCCAGACTTCAAGCGCCAGCACCTTGCGATCCTCGTTCATGACAGCGTCCCCCGCTGCGGTTATATAACGGTGGAACCGCGTGCAGGGCACTACGTTCATCAAGTGCGACGTATGGCAACAAAACCAAGGCAATACGCGCCCCCTATAGCAGCTGGCGAAGCCTGCGTCCGGCTGCGAAGCAGTCGCAAAACCTGATTGCAATATCTGCCTGATACAACGCGTT
>NZ_JBSVXG010000463.1:0-1496 GCF_054070595.1 Pseudomonas sp. SDO55104_S430
CACGATATCTGTAGGAGCGAGGCTTGCCCGCGAAGCTTTTTACGGCCGGCATGCACCACCGCAATGCACCCTGATCCGCAATCGCGCATGCCGTTTCTGCGCGAACCCTCCCAAAAACCACACAAAACCCCAAAGACAAAAAACCCGAAAGCCCCGAATTACGGGGCTTTCAACGCTCATGCGCAGCTCTCTGTTTCAACTTGTTAAAAACTGGCACGCCCCCTGCAATGGTCTCATCAGTGAATCAGTTCACTCTCCGGTTTCGGGGACCTTGGTACAGGCAGGCCGGGGAATCCCCTCTTTTACACCGGGCTCACACCGCACAGGCGACGAGCCCACTCTTTTGGGGCCCTTGATACAGGCAGGTCAGGGGTTCCACTTTACACCGGGCTCACAGCGCCATGCGCGAGCCCTGCCGGTTTGGGGTCCTTGGTACAGGCAGGCCGGGGATTCCCTCTTTACAACGGGTTCACGACACCGTGCGCGAACCCGCCCTTTTTGGGGACCTTGGTACAGGCAGGCCGGGGATTCCCTCTTTTATTGCTCCCGGAGATGGATCTCCAGTCGCCAGCGGTCATCGACCTCGCTGCCGGCCCAGTCGCCCTGCAGCGGTCGGGCCGCCACCGCCGTCAGCAACAAGCCCCCGTCACTCAAACGCACCCGCCAGTTCACGCTTCTGTCGTTGAGCTTGAGCTGGCCCTGTTGCGCCTTGCCTTTCGCCTCGAACAGCAGGGCAACGCTGCCATCGACGACTTCGCCATGGGTCTTGGGTTCGTTGTTGAACCACACCACTAGACCGTCATCCGTTACCTCGACCTGCTGCAGCTCGCTGGGGTCGGGAGTGGTCAGGCGACCGATCATCAGCCCCACCATCAACCCGACAATCGCCAGCGACGCCAACACCCGAGGGAATTGTTTCGAACGGGAGTCGGCTTGCGGCGTAGAATGCCGCTCATCTTTACCTTCGGAGCCGTGCATGTTTCACGTCATCCTTTTCCAACCGGAAATTCCGCCGAATACCGGCAACGTTATCAGGCTGTGCGCCAACAGCGGCTGCCACCTGCATTTGATTGAACCGCTGGGCTTCGAAATGGACGACAAGCGCCTGCGCCGGGCCGGCCTCGACTACCACGAGTATGCCACCCTGCAACGCCACGCGGACCTGGCCAGCTGCCTGGAAAGCCTGGGCCATCCACGGCTGTTCGCCTTCACCACCAAAGGCTCGCGACCGTTCCACGACGTCAGCTTCGCCCCGGGCGATGCCTTCCTGTTCGGCCCGGAAAGCCGCGGCCTGCCCCCAGAGGTGCTGGACGCCCTGCCCGGCGAACAACGCCTGCGCCTGCCGATGCGCGAAGGCTGTCGCAGCCTGAACCTGTCCAATACCGTGGCAGTGGCCGTCTACGAAGCCTGGCGCCAGAACGATTTCAAGTAACAGCGCATAACAAATGTGGGAGCGGGCTTGCTCGCGAAGGCGGCGTGTCAGTCGACATCAACGT
>NZ_JBSVXG010000464.1:0-1488 GCF_054070595.1 Pseudomonas sp. SDO55104_S430
TTCGCGGGCAAGCCTCGCTCCTACAGGATTTGTGGATGTACCCGAAAATCGCAAGTAACCGAAAACCCTGTAGGAGCGAGGCTTGCCCGCGAAGGGGCCAGTGAAATCACCGCAGATCCGACCTCTTATACCTTGGCCTGATCCACCGCCTCCTGATGATCCAACGCCCGCTCCACCAACAAATGCACCCCGTCAGCCATCCGGCTAAGCGCTAATGCGATAGACCGCCGCGAACCCTCCACATCGTCCGCCAGATCAGCCGCAATGGCACTGATGGACAGCAGGTCTTCGGAGGCATTGGCCAGCAGGGCTTCGGTATCGATACCTGGGGAAACGGTGAAGAGCTGGAATTTTCGGCGCTTGTCCGATTTTTCGCTTGCGGGCGGGAAATAATGAGAGAAGGCGCGATCGGCGGCTTCCTTGAGTTTTTCGTCTTCGTGGGAAGTTTGAGAACCTGTGTCTTGGGAGTTCGGGGTAGCTTTGAACATGGTCGTACCTTCGTTGGTTATGAGAGCGCTTTGCACCATTTACCCCGGGGTTCCAAACCCGGTCGCTGAGTTTGCAGCGACACAGCAAACGATAAAGATCCTCCCAAGAGCCCACCAGTCAGCGCCTTCCGGCAATGCTGTAGTTAACGACGCAAGAATCCGTAGGCGCACACCACTCCGACGTACAAGCTTTTAAACAAAAACCGCAAGTTGAAGATTCCCGAAAAGGGACCTATCGTTCCCATTTTGGGACTCATAGGTTATCACTGTGCAAAACCTTTCCCTCAGCGAAGCCTTGTTCACAACCACTCAGCAAAAAGTGCTGGGTCTCTTGTTCGGTAAACCCGACCGGAGTTTTTACGCCAACGAGATCGCTCGCTGGGCTCAGGTGGGTAAAGGCAGCCTCATGCGCGAACTCGACCGCCTGCAACGGGCGGGGGTCCTGACGATGTTTCGACAGGGCAACCAGACGCACTATCAAGCCAATCCTGATTGCCCGATCTATGCCGAACTCCTGGGCATCACGCGCAAAACTTTCGGCATCGCACAACCTCTGCGCGATGCGTTGCAACCCTTCGCCGAACAGCTCACCTGGGCATTTATCTACGGGTCCATCGCCAAGGATCAGGCAAACGCATCCAGTGACATTGACCTCATGCTGATCGGCAAAGACCTCAACTACAGTGACGTGATGGAGCGGCTCCTGCCACTGGAAGAGCAACTGGGCCGCCCGCTTAATCCGACGCTCTACACCCCTGAAGACTGGGCCACGAAACTGGCGGCCGAGAACAGTTTTGTCGTGCGGGTAGCGCGGCAGGAAAAGATCAATTTGATGGGTGAAAGCCCTTGCCGCCTTCTGGAGCAAGTCCAGGAGCGGATGGCTGAGCTTTAGTATTTCTAGGTTGAAGCTTGGGAGTCTTCACCGGCCTCTTCGCGGGCAAGCCCGCTCCCACAGTTATTTGGGTTGTTTTCAAATTTTTTGTACACCCACAAACCCTGT
>NZ_JBSVXG010000465.1:0-1461 GCF_054070595.1 Pseudomonas sp. SDO55104_S430
TGCATTGTGTCAGCCAAACATATGTCGACTGACACTCCGCAATCGCGAGCAGGCTCGCTCCCACAGTGGGTGTGATCAATGATCAATCAAGGTCAGGCAATCTGCGCCTTCGAAGCCACCTCATCGAACGTCAACTCATCCAGCGCATCTTCCTGTTCATCCAGCACCTGCCGCGGATGATCATTACCGGGGATGCTGCTGTCGATCAGACTCAACAAGCGTGAGCCGCGCATCGTCAGAATGTAGTTCGAACCGGTACCGCCCTGCTCTTCAGGGCGCGGCTCGATATACCCCCGCTCCAGCAGCAGCTTTTCATACTCACCGGCCACGGCCTTGAGGTGGTCGAGGTTTTCGGTTTCCTCGCCTTCGGAAGCCTTTTGCGCCGCGTACTGCTCGGCATAGGGCCGTGGGGTGAAGCTGGCTTCACCGTGCTGCACTTCGTGCAGCAAGCGTTCAATCAAATCCCAGTTATAAGTCGTCATCCTGAATCAACCTCCGGTACCCGTGATTGATGGGTCTTCATTGATTGTGACCGGTATGGGCGATAGCCGTTCAGCCGGGTTTCCAGTCGTGACCGACCGGCGGTATGTCGATTTGCCCTGACGTCAAACGACTAGGCTGTGTAATCCGACTCCCAGCTCCACGCAGGAGAAATCGTCATGAACATTCAGAACCATCCCGTCGTGTCGCGGGAAGAATGGCTCGCCGCCCGCAAGCAGCATCTGGCTCACGAAAAAGCCTTCACCAAAGAACGGGACAGACTCAGCGCCGAACGCCGCGCTCTGCCCTGGGTGAAAATCGACAAGGACTATCACTTCCAGGGCCCCAAGGGCGAGTTGAAACTGGCCGATCTGTTTGGCGGGCGCAGTCAGTTGATCATCTATCACTTCATGTTCGCCGAAGGCTGGGAGGAAGGCTGTTCGGGCTGCTCGTTCCTGTCCGACCACATCGACGGCGCCAACCAGCACCTGGCTCATCACGATGTCGCGGTAGTCGCGGTATCCCATGCGCCGTACGAGGAATTCCAGGCGTTCAGGCGACGTATGGGCTGGCGATTCGATTGGGTGTCATCGGTTGGATGCGATTTCAACTATGACTTTGGCGTCACGGCCCGTGCCGAAGATGTCGCGGCTGGCACGGCGACTTACAACTACGAGAAAACCGATGGTTCGGAGGAAGAACTGCCGGGACTCAGCGTGTTTTACCGCAATGATGCCGGGGAGATTTTCCACACCTATTCCACGTACGCCCGAGGCCTGGACATGCTGGTCGGCGCCTACAACTACCTGGATTTGACGCCGAAGGGGCGCAATGAAGAGGAGATCATGGAGTGGGTGCGGCATCACGATAAGTATGAGCAGGCGCAGAAGTCGGAGTGCTGTCACGGCGGTTAAATCGAGTTCACCGTCCTTCCATTGTGGGAGCGAGCCTGCTCGCGATTGCGGAGTGTCAGGCGACACA
>NZ_JBSVXG010000466.1:0-1397 GCF_054070595.1 Pseudomonas sp. SDO55104_S430
TACAGGTTTTGATGGTGTATTGAACACCGCCCCACCTGTAGGAGCGAGGCTTGCCCGCGAAGGCGTCAGTCGCATCACCCTGGATGTCAAAGCCCCATCTGCTTGCTGATGATCTCGTTCATCACTTCCCGCGTCCCCCCGCCAATCGACAGTATCCGGTTATCCCGATACAGCCGCTCCACCAGACTTTCGCGCATGTAACCCAGGCCACCGAGGATCTGCACCGCCTCATGGGTGATTCGGTCAGCCGTATCGGTAGCAACGTTCTTGGCCATGGAAATTTCCTTGATCACGCACTGCCCCGCGGCCATTTTCGCCGCCTGCCGATAGGTGAATTCCCTTGAGACCTCCAGCGCCGTGGCCATTTCCGCAAGGCGGTGCTTGATCACCTGGAACTTGCCGATGGGCTTGCCGAACGCTTGACGCTCCCGGGCCCATTTCAGGCTTTCTTCCAGCGCAAGCTGCGCGGTCATGTTGGCCATCAGGGCCAGCGCCAGGCGTTCGCTCTGGAAGTTGCCCATGATGCAGGCGAACCCCATGTTCTCGCTGCCGATCAGATTACCCACGGGCACCTGGCAATCATCGAAGAACAGTTCGGCAGTGTCCGAGGCCCACCAGCCCATCTTTTTCAGCTGCCGACCCACGGTGAAGCCCGGCGTGCCCTTCTCGATCAGCAACAGGCTGATGCCGGCGAAGCCGGGTTCACCGGTGCGCACCGCGACTGTATAGAAATCGGCGCGCACGCCACTGGTGATGAAGGTCTTGCTGCCGTTGACCCGGTAGACATCGCCGTCGCGCACGGCGCGGGTCTGCAGGTTGGCCACGTCCGAGCCGCCGCCGGGTTCAGTGACGGCCAGGGCGCTGATTTTCTCGCCGGACAATACCTGCGGCACCACCCGGTCACGGACTTCGGGTCTGGCCCACTTGACGATCGGCGGCAGGCCGATGTCCAGCGAACCGAGCCCGGCCACCAGACCGCCGGAGCCGCAGCGCATCAGTTCTTCGCTGGCGGCGACCTTGGCGAACAGATCGCCTTCATGGCTGCCGCCGAAGCATTCCGGGTAACCGATGCCCAGGATCCCCGCCGCACCGGCCTTGAGATAGAGCTCGCGAGGGAAGCTTTCGGCTTCTTCCCACTGGTCGATGCCCGGCAGAATCTCGCGTTCGACAAAACGTCGGACGCTGTCGCGGATCATTTGGTGGCTGGGGTCGAAGTAGTCGGCAAAGGCAGGCATCGGCGAACTCCACGGGAGGGGTTCGCCGACGTTAACCGAGCGCTTGCTTGGTTTTCAACAGGATTGTGTTTGACAGGTGGACCGAGGTGCTCCCTTCGCGGGCAAGCCTGAACTGGCCTAATAATCCCGGACACCTCTTTAGGGCGATATGATTCGCCCATT
>NZ_JBSVXG010000467.1:0-1389 GCF_054070595.1 Pseudomonas sp. SDO55104_S430
ACGCGACCTCTGTAGGAGCGAGGCTTGCCCGCGAAGAGGCCGGCACAGACACCAAAATTCCATCATCGAAACCATCGATGTGCTCAACCCATCAGGAGTTTCCATGACCATCAAACACCCTGAACCGGATCTGAACTACCTGCAAAAAGTCCTGCTGGAAATGCTCGCCATCCCCAGCCCCACCGGCTTCACCGACACCATCGTGCGCTATGTCGCCGAGCGCCTGGAGGAGCTGGGCATTCCGTTCGAGATGACCCGTCGCGGCACCATTCGCGCCACTCTCAAGGGCAAGAAAAACAGCCCCGACCGAGCGGTTTCCGCGCACCTGGACACCATTGGCGCTGCCGTGCGCGCGATCAAGGACAACGGTCGCCTGACTCTCGCCCCCGTGGGTTGCTGGTCCAGCCGGTTTGCCGAGGGCAGCCGGGTCAGCCTGTTCACCGACAACGGCGTGATTCGCGGCAGTGTGTTGCCGCTGATGGCCTCCGGGCATGCGTTCAATACCGCGATCGATGAAATGCCGATCAGTTGGGATCACGTCGAGCTGCGCCTGGACGCCTACTGCGCGACCAAAGCCGATTGCGACTCCCTGGGGATCAGCGTCGGCGACTACGTGGCCTTCGATCCGTTGCCGGAGTTCACCGAAAGCGGCCATATCAGCGCCCGTCACCTTGACGACAAAGCGGGTGTCGCGGCGCTGCTGGCAGCGTTGAAGGCGATCGTCGACAGCGGCCAGGAATTGCAGATCGACTGTCATCCGCTGTTCACCATCACCGAGGAAACCGGCAGCGGCGCGGCGGCCGCATTGCCCTGGGATGTCAGCGAGTTCGTCGGCATCGATATCGCGCCGGTCGCCCCGGGCCAGCACTCCAGCGAACATGCGGTTAGCGTGGCGATGCAGGACTCCGGCGGGCCGTATGACTATCACTTGTCGCGGCACCTGCTGCGGCTGGCCAGCGACAACGAGCTGCCGGTGCGTCGCGACCTGTTCCGTTACTACTTCAGCGACGCCCATTCGGCGGTGACCGCCGGCCACGATATCCGCACTGCCCTGCTCGCCTTCGGCTGCGATGCGACCCACGGCTACGAACGCACCCACATCGACAGCCTCGCGGCCCTCAGTCGTCTGCTCGGCGCCTACATCCTCAGCCCGCCGGTGTTCGCCAGCGATGCACAGCCGGCCACGGGATCGCTGGACCGGTTCAGTCATCAGATCGAGCATGACACGCAGATGGAAAGCGATACGCGGGTACCGTCGGTGGATAGTCTGGTGGGGCAGCGGTCCGAGAGCTGATCAGGGATTGTTGGTGTCTGGAGGGGCCTCTTCGCGGGCAAGCCCGCTCCCACAAGGTTCGAGTCGATCCAACCATTTGTGATCGACACAAAAAC
>NZ_JBSVXG010000468.1:0-1377 GCF_054070595.1 Pseudomonas sp. SDO55104_S430
GCGGTGGGTCAGGCGAAGGATATGTTGAATTTGCCGCCGCCATCGCGGGCAAGCCCGCTCCCACAGGGATCGTTGGTGTGCATTGATATCGCGAACAACCCGCCAGGCGATTATGATGGCGCCATATCCAACCCCGCCTTCACGAGACCCCGCATGACTTTCGATTTCGATCAGGTGTTCAACCGCCACAACACCGGTAGCACCAAATGGAGCCGCTACCCGGCCGATGTGTTGCCGATGTGGGTTGCCGACATGGATTTCGCCGCGCCGCCGGTCATCATCCAGGCCCTGCAAAAGCGTCTGGAACACCCGATGGTCGGCTACAGCGTGGCCCCGGACAGCCTGCGTGAAGCCATCGTCGCGGATCTGTGGAACAAGTACGCCTGGCGCATCGAGCCTCAGGAGCTGATTTTCCTGCCGGGCGTCGAGTCGGGTTTCAACATGGCGCTCAAGGCGCTGGTCCAGCCGCAGCAGAACGTTGTGGTGCAGGTTCCCAACTACCCGCCGCTGCGTCACGCGCCGGGGCACTGGGGCCTGAACAAGGTCGAATTGGGTTTCGAGGCACAAGCGGACGGCACCTATCGCACCCCGCTCGATACCCTGAGCCAGTCTCTGCGAGGTGGCGGCGCGTTGCTGCTGAGCAACCCGCACAACCCGCTGGGCAAGGCATTCCCACGCGAAGAACTGCAATCCATCGCCGACATCTGCCTGGAGCACGACGCCTGGATCATCTCCGACGAGATCCATGCCGAGTTGTGCTTCGACGGTCGCAAGCACATTCCGATCGCCACCCTGAGCCCGCAGATCGCCCAGCGCACCATCACCCTGATGTCGGCCAGCAAGGCCTACAACATCGCCGGCCTGAAGACCTCGTTCATGATCATTCAGGACCGCCACCTGCGCGAGAAGGTCAACCACGCCCGTTGCGGCATGGTCGACAGCGTCAACCCGCTGGGCCTGGAAGCGACCCGCGTAGCCTACAGCGAAGCCGGTCCCTGGCTGGCCGAGTTGAGCGCCTATCTGCAGAGCAACCGCGATTACCTGGTCGACGCCGTGCGCACCCGCCTGCCGGGCATCACCATGAACGTGCCGCAAAGCACCTACCTGGCCTGGCTCGACTGCACGGCGCTGGGGCTGGACAACCCGCAGCAGTTCTTCCTGGAGCAGGCCAAGGTCGGCCTGAGCCCGGGCCTGGACTTTGGTGACGACTGCAAGCAGTTCGTGCGCCTGAACTTCGGCTGCCCGCGGTCGTTGCTGGAAGAAGGCATCAGCCGGATGGAGCGTAGTTTGCGTAACCAGAAAGTCTGACTTTGCAATCCCCTGTAGGAGCAGAGCTTGCTCGCGAATGCGGTGTGTCAGCCGGTATGAATGGTGGCT
>NZ_JBSVXG010000469.1:0-1374 GCF_054070595.1 Pseudomonas sp. SDO55104_S430
GGGAGTGTCAGAAATTTTGTGTTCGGGCATAACATGAGTAAGAGGTGCATGTATGCCAACCAAAAAGAAACCTGCGCGCCAACCGCTTCGAGAGCTTCCGAACATCCCGAAAGAGCTGCTTGAGCAGTTTCCCGAAACGCTGATGACCGCAGAAGCCATCGAAGAGGCCTCGGCGGCGTTCAAAAAGGCGCTAATTGAGCGAGCCCTGAATGCCGAGCTTGGTCATCACCTGGGTTATCCGTCGGGCGCGCAGCGCCCGGAGGATGAAACCAATCAGCGCAACGGCAAGAGTGGCAAAACAGTCCTAACCGGCGATGGCCCGCTACGGCTGGATATTCCTCGCGACCGGGATGGCAGTTTTTCGCCCATTCTGATTCCCAAGCATGAGCGCCGCTATACGGGTTTCGACGACAAGATCATCGCCATGTATGCCCGGGGAATGACGGTCAGGGAAATCCGCGCATTTCTGTCCGAACAGTACGGAACAGACGTTTCGCCCGACTTCATCAGTTCTGTAACCAGCGAGGTGATGGAAGAAATAGGCGCATGGCAGCAGAGACCTCTTGAACCGATGTATCCCGTCATTTTCTTTGATGCTCTGCGGGTCAAAATCCGTGAAGAGGGCTTGGTCCGCAACAAGGCAATTTACTTGGCACTGGGTGTTTTGCCCGACGGCACGCGCGATATTCTGGGCATCTGGATCGAGAACACTGAAGGCGCGAAGTTCTGGATGAAGGTATTCAACGACCTCAAAACTCGCGGGGTCGAGGATGTGCTGATTGCCGTTACCGACGGCCTTAAAGGCATGCCGGAGGCCCTCAGTGCGGTGTTTCCGGAAACGACACTGCAGACATGCATTGTGCATCTGATTCGCAACAGCCTTGATTACGCGGCTTGGGACAAGCGTCGGGCACTGGCCAAGGCCCTCAAGCCGATCTATCAGGCAATCAACGCCCAAGCGGCTGAACAGGCACTGGATGAGTTTGAGAGCGGGCCGTGGGGCAAGCAGTATCCAACGGTGGTAGCGGCCTGGAGACGAGCTTGGGATCGAGTGATTCCGTTCTTTGTTTTCCCGCCCGCCATCCGCAAGGTGATCTACACCACCAATGCCATCGAGAGCATCAATGCTCAGCTACGCAAGATTATCAAAACCCGTGGCCACTTCCCGAACGACGACGCGGCAACCAAACTGATCTGGCTGGGACTGCGAAACATCACAGCAAACTGGGGCTCGGCAGCCCATGACTGGAAAAGTGCGATGAATCAATTTGCGATTCTGTACGGAGATCGGTTCATCAGGCCAACCTGGTGAAAATCAGGGCCTGCCTGACGGCAGGCCGTTACCGGCCCGCACACAAAAAATCTGACACTCCC
>NZ_JBSVXG010000470.1:0-1368 GCF_054070595.1 Pseudomonas sp. SDO55104_S430
ATGGATGCTGACTGACACACCGCCATCGCGGGCAAGCCCGCTCCCACAGGGTTTCTGGGGTTTAGTCAGGGTTCGAGGCCGATGGGGAAGAACTCTCCCCCACTCCACACGCCTAACCAGCGCTGCCCTTCGATCTCGCGACTCACCGCCAGCTCCACCAACTGATAGAACACATTGCGATGAATCAACGCCTCAAGATTGCTGCGCACATGCACGTAAGGCGCAGGTTCCTGGGTCCGGGGATCGATCATCACGCGAATCGGATGTTCGGCCCCGGCCTCGGTGGTTTCGTCGACATTGGTGGTAAAGCGCAGGAGCTGCGACTCGCCCTCGCCTTCCACGTCCACGGAAATCGCCACGAACGGCGCGTCGTCGACCTTGATGCCGACTTTCTCGACCGGGGTGATGAGGAAGTAATCATCGCCGTCGCGGCGAATGATGGTGGAGAACAGCTTGACCATCGGCTTGCGCCCGATCGGCGTGCCCAGGTAATACCAGGTGCCGTCGCGGGCAATGCGCATGTCGATGTCGCCGCAGAAGTCCGGGTTCCACAGGTGGACCGGCGGCAAGCCTTTGGTCTTGGGGATTTGCCCCAACAGGTCGTTGGCTTTTTGCGGGCCACTCATGGCGATCTCCTTGGATTACTGGTTGCTGAGCCCCAACAGACTGCGAGCGTATTGCTCAAGCGGCGGGCCCATCAGGTCTTCTGGCTTTTCGTCGTGGAACGTCAGTAAACCGCCACGACTCTTGATACGTGCAGTATCAATCAAATACTGAGTGCTGGTCTCGATCAACATGATCTGAATCACGCCGGTATCGACGCCCAGGCGATCGATCGCTTCCTGATCCAGCCATTCATCGGAGTTGCCGATGCGGTCATCCGCCTTGGCGAAGCGGGTATAGAGCAGGTAATGGGCGCCGGCGGAACGGGCCTCGTTCATCGCTTGGTCCAGACCTTCAGGCCCGCGGGCGCGGCGGACCATCGGGAAGTATTCGATGAAACCGTCGAAGGCGACTTCAGCGATCACGTTGGGACGCGGGTAGGCGGTGCCGCCCGGCGGCATGAACGCGCCCTGGGCGATGTAGACGAACGAGTCCGGCTGAATGCGCAGGTTGTTCACGCGACGACTGTCGCTGTGATCCAGAAAGCCGGCGTCGCTCATATGGTAGCGAGCCCCTTCGGCCATATCGCTGACATTCATGCAGCCGCCAAGCGCCAAAACGGCCAGCAGCAAAACCAGGCTACGCATCCTATCCTCCAGAGGCCGGTGTCGGAAAACCGGCGAATGGCCGTGGGATGCAGCTTCCGCGCCAGCTTGGGAGCATCGTTGTGAGGGAGATAGCATTCGCGGGCAAGCCTCGCTCCTA
>NZ_JBSVXG010000471.1:0-1363 GCF_054070595.1 Pseudomonas sp. SDO55104_S430
CCCACATTTGAAATGCATTCCATTGTGGGAGCGAGCCTGCTCGCGATAGCCATTTATCAGCGGCACAAAAATAAAATTTGCTAAAGGAGAACGATCGTTCTACTGTAAGCCACATGAACGAATTAACCAGCAACGACACACAAGACATCATTCTGGATGTCGCCGAAAAGTTGATCTACAAGGGTGGCATCGCCGCCACTGGCATGGATCTTCTGGTGAAAACCGCCGGCGTCTCCAGAAAGAGCATCTACCGCTACTTCGCCAACAAGGACGAACTGGTGGTCGCGGCCCTGATGCGCCGGGATATCCGCTGGATGCACTGGTACAGAAATGCAGTCGATCAGGCCGAGACCCCGGCCGACCGCCTGCTCAACCTGTTTACGGTATTGAAATCGTGGTTTGAATCCGAGGGTTTTCGCGGCTGCGCTTTCATCAATACCAGCGGCGAAACGGGTGACCCGCAGGACCCGGTTCGCCAGGTAGCCCGGGACCACAAACAGAAGCTGCTCGACTATGTGTGCGAGCTGTGCACAGAACATGGCGCCGACGATCCGCAAACGCTGGCCAAACAGCTGCTGATCCTGATCGAAGGTGCCATAACCGTGGCGCTTGTAATGGGTGATCACAGTGCCGCCGATAATGCGCAATGCATGGCGCGAAAGTTATTGGACCTGTAACAACTTGCTCAAGCCCGACAACTTGCTGGAACTTAACTTTATACGGAGACGTAAAATGTCCAACGCCGAAGTTCGTCCGCCATTGCCGCCTTTCACCCGTGAATCGGCCATCGAAAAAATCCGCCTGGCCGAAGATGGCTGGAACTCCCGCGATCCGCAGCGGGTATCGCTGGCCTACACCCTGGACACCAAGTGGCGTAACCGCGCCGAATTTGCCAACAATCGCGAAGAAGCCAAGGCCTTCCTGACCCGCAAATGGGCCAAGGAACTGGATTATCGGCTGATCAAGGAACTCTGGGCCTTCACCGACAACCGCATCGCCGTGCGTTACGCCTATGAATGGCACGACGATTCGGGCAACTGGTTCCGCTCCTACGGCAACGAAAACTGGGAATTCGACGAAAACGGCCTGATGGCTCACCGTTTTGCCTGCATCAACGACATGCCGATCAAGGAAAGCGAGCGTAAATACCACTGGCCACTGGGTCGCCGGCCTGACGATCACCCGGGACTGTCGGATCTCGGTCTGTAATCCCACCCTCCCCTGTAGGAGCTGTCGAGTGCAACGAGGCTGCGATCTTTCAAAGATCAAAAGATCGCAGCCTTCGGCAGCTCCTACACGGGATACGCCGTAGGAGCGAGGCTTGCCCGCGAAAGCGATGTGTCAGTCGACATCGACATTGACT
>NZ_JBSVXG010000472.1:0-1358 GCF_054070595.1 Pseudomonas sp. SDO55104_S430
TGAAATGGCTACCCCCGCACCCCCTGTAATCGCTCGCTAAGCTTTCACAGGGGGCTAATCGGAGATCATTGCCATGAACAACGTTGCTATCGCCGCCATCGACCTGGGAAAACGCTCCTTTCACCTGCACGCTCAGGATGAGCATGGTCATGAGCTCTATCGCAGAAAGTTTAATCGCACCGGGCTCACTCGGCACTTGGCCAACCTCAACCCGTGCACGGTGGTGATGGAGGCCTGTGGAGGAGCCCATTTCATGGCGCAACACGTTGCCACGTTGGGACATTCGGCCAAGCTCATTGCTCCACATCTGGTACGCCCTTACGTCAAAAGCAACAAGAACGACTTTGCCGATGCCGAAGCGATCTGCGAGGCAGCTACCCGTCCCACGATGCGCTTTGTGCCGCCCAAGACCCAAGATCAACAAGCACTGGCCATGCTCAACTCGACACGCGATGCGTTCGTCAAAGATCGAACAGCGACCGCCAATCGGATTCACGCGGCGCTACTGGAGGTCGGAATCAGTCTGCCTCCGGGGTTTAAATCGATCAACGAGCTTGAGGCGCAGCTGGAGGAGGCCTCGTTTTCCGAGGCCATCAAAAGAATCCTCAGGTGCCTGCATGAACACTTCAAGTACCTGAACGAACAGGTGAAATCGCTGGACAAGCGCGTAGAAAGCCAGGCCGCTGAAGATGATCTGGCTTCTCGTCTGATGACAATGCCATGCGTCGGCCCGATCACCTCCAGCGTCCTGGCCGCGGAGTTGGGCGATGGAAGGCAGTTCAAGTGTGGACGAGGCTATTCGGCCTCAATCGGACTGGTCCCCAAACAACATTCCACCGGCAATAAGACCGTGTTGCTGGGCATCAGCAAGCGCGGTGACCGAAACCAAAGGCGCCTGCTGATCCAATGCGCCCGTGTTTACCTGATGCAACTGGATCGTCAGAAAGGCTGGCTGGCCGACTGGGTCAGGCAGCTGCTGACCCATCATCACTCCAACCATGTGGTCTGCGCGCTGGCCAACAAGCTGGCGCGGATCGCGTGGGCGATTGCGGCACACCACACTGAATTCGATGCAGGGCCAACCGCGATGAACGCCTGACCCTGCTGCCACCCGAGCACCACCCACCTGGTTTTGCGATGCTGGATAACAGATGACGTGAACGGCAAACCGGCCTGACGACAACCCTGGGCTCCTACACGGCTGAAAGGCCGTTCCCCTAATTAGGGTCGTTGGGCATCGATTCTCATCGAGGCGCGGGGCAACACCCCCACTCAGACGCCGGATAGATGAAAGCAAGCCAAACACAACATCAAAAACAGTATTGCAGAAAAGGGGGTAACCATAGATGTAGGAGCGA
>NZ_JBSVXG010000473.1:0-1351 GCF_054070595.1 Pseudomonas sp. SDO55104_S430
CTTCACTGGTGACTGACACGCCGTCTTCGCGGGCAAGCCTCGCTCCTACGGTTTTGCTGTTGGTCACAAATCATTCAATCAACATGGACCCTGTGGGAGCGTGGCTTGCCCGCGAAAGCGTCCGTTCAGTCGACTTCACCGGTGACTGACACACCGCCTTCGCGAGCAAGCCCGCTCCCACAATGGATCTCTGTGTGGGTCAGAAGAGTTTCAGGGGTTCTTCGTTGAGCGCCGCCAATTGCTCGCGCAACGCCAGCACCTGATCCCCCCAATAGCGCTCCGTGCCGAACCACGGAAAGCTGCGCGGGAAGGCCGGGTCGTCCCAGCGGCGGGCGAGCCAGGCGCTGTAGTGCATCAGGCGCAGGGCGCGCAGGGGTTCGATCAGCGCCAGTTCCCGCGGGTCGAAGTCGTGGAATTCGTTGTAGCCGTCCATCAGCTCCGACAACTGTCCGAGGCATTCCTGACGGTCGCCCGCCAGCATCATCCAGATGTCCTGCACCGCCGGGCCCATGCGGCAGTCGTCGAGGTCGACGATGTGGAACATCTCGTCGCGGCACATCATGTTGCCGGGGTGGCAATCGCCGTGCATGCGGATGTTCTGGTGGGGCGTGTCGTTGTAGGCATCTTCCACGCGCTTGAGCAGATCCCGGGCCACGGACTCGTAGGCCGGCAACAGGCTGCGGGGGATGAAATCGCCTTCGAGCAAAGTCGCCAGTGAATCGTGGCCGAAGTTCTTCACCGCCAGGGCTTCGCGGTGCTCGAACGGCTTGGTCGAACCGACCGCATGCAGGCGACCTAGCAATTGACCCAGGCGATACAGCTGATCGAGGTTACCCGGCTCCGGCGCGCGACCGCCGCGGCGGGGGAACAGGGTGAAACGGAAACCGTTATGTTCGTGCAGGGTTTCGCCATTGTGGATCAGCGGCGCCACCACTGGGACTTCGACTTCGGTGAGTTCGAAGGTGAATTGGTGCTCTTCGAGGATCGCTTCGTTGGTCCAGCGTTGTGGGCGGTAGAACTTGGCGATCAGCGGTTCGGAGTCTTCGATGCCGACCTGGTAAACGCGGTTTTCGTAGCTGTTGAGCGCCAGGATGCGGGCGTCACTCAAGAAACCGATGCTTTCGACGGCATCGAGGACGAGGTCTGGGGTGAGGGTATCGAACGGGTGGGCCATGCTGACTCCTGCGCGCAGCAGGCTGCTGCGTCCGGCCAGGCATGGTAGCGCAGAAGGCTGGTTTGTAGTGGTTCGGCTTGGGAAGTGTAGTGTTTGGTCTGACGCCTTCGCGGGCAAGCCCGCTCCCACAGTGGGGCGGTGTGAACGCAACATTTGCGAACAACCGAGAACCCTGTG
>NZ_JBSVXG010000474.1:0-1317 GCF_054070595.1 Pseudomonas sp. SDO55104_S430
CACAGTGTTCCAGTCGCTCGCTCCACCCTGTGGGAGCGAGCCTGCTCGCGATGACGGCCTGACAGACACCACAAACCTCAGGCCTGTTAACATGTCGCGCAATCCACCCTGCCGTGACGACGCCAGCCAATGCCGCAAGCCTCCCGCTCCGCCTCCCAGCCTGAATTGACCGCCCTGTTCAGCGATGTGCAACAGCACTTCCTGAATGTGATCGTGCCGCTCTGGCAAGGTCCTGGCTGGAATGCCGACATGGCGTTACCTCATGAGGCGCTGGATGCCGAACACCGGCCATTGCCAGCCCAGCGTTATCGCGCCATGGCCTGTGCGCGGCAGCTGTATCTGTTTGCCAGCCTGATCGGTCAGGTGCCGGGCGCCGAAGAGCGCGCGGCGGCGCTGTTCCGCTCGTTGCAGCGACACTTCCACGACGCCGAACATGGCGGCTGGTTCTACAGCATCGACCCGCAAGGCGCGCCGCTGGACACCCGCAAGGACCTCTACACCCACGCCTTCATCCTGTTCGCCTGCGCCCACTACTGGGGCAAGGTCCGCGAACCGCTGGTGGAGTCGGTGCTCAACGCCAGCCTGGAAGTGATCGCCCAGCGTTTCGCCAGCGGCGACGGCCTCTATGAAGCCAGCCTCTACCGCGACTGGTCGTCCCTCCATAGCGGGCCGCTGCAAAACCCCTTGATGCACCTGGCCGAAGCTTTCCTCGCCACCCTGTCTGTTCGCCAAGACACTGCGGTGCAACAGGCGCTGGTCGAGTTATGCACAGCCATGCAGAAGCGCTTTATCGATCCGCAGAAAAGCGTGTTGATGGAGAAACCGCTGGGTGCTGTGGATAACTGGTTCGAACCGGGGCATCAGTTCGAATGGTATTTCCTGCTGGAGTCATCCGATGTGCTGCGCGGTTCGGCGCTGCACGCATCCCTGGAGCGGGCGTTTGCCTTCACCGAGCAACTGGGTGTGGATAAACAGACTGGCGCGGTACGGGCGATGCTCGATCTCGGGCCGGAGGGTGATTCGCGGGATGCGACCCAGCGTATCTGGGCTCAGGCTGAGTACCTGCGGGCCTTGACCTTGCGTCCGGACAGCGAGGCGGCGGTATTGCGTCAGTTGCGGGCGTTGCAGCAGCGTTCGCTGCATGCGGGGGGCTGGTATGAGTGCCGTGATGAGCATGGGGAAGTGAGCCGTCGGGACATGCCTTCGACCACGCCTTATCACCTGGCGACCTGTTATCGCGGGTTGGCCGATTATCTTCGCTGACTGACAGAAAGCATTCGCGGGCAAGCCTCGCTCCTACAGGTTTTGTGTGAACAC
>NZ_JBSVXG010000475.1:0-1250 GCF_054070595.1 Pseudomonas sp. SDO55104_S430
CTGAACTGGCCTAATAATCCCGGACACCTCTTTAGGGCGATATGATTCGCCCATTCAGGAGGTTCCATGCAAGAACGTAAAACCTATACCCGCGAGTTCAAGATGCGTGCTGCCTGCATGGTTCTTGACGATAACTGCTCGGTTCCAGATGTCTGTGCGTCGATGGATGTGGGGCCTACTGCTCTGCGCCGGTGGATTGAGCAAGTTCGTAAAGAGCGCAAAGGTCAGCCCGTTCCGGGAACCAAGGCCATTACTGCGGAGCAAAAGGAGCTCCAGGAGCTTCGGGCCAAGATCAAGCGCCTTGAGATGGAGGCCGAGATCTTAAAAAAGGCTACGGCTCTCTTGATGTCGGATCCCGATCGTTTTCGTTGATCGAGGAACTGAGAGGGTCAGGCTTGTATCCGACAGCCATCCTTTGCAACGTTTTTGGTGTTTCACGCAGTGGCTTTTATGAGTGGTGCTCGCGCCGCTCAGTGCCAGACAGCAAGCGTGAAGTACTGAAGGCGAAAGTGGTGGAGCTACACGCCGAAAGCCGAGAAAGTCTCGGAGCGAGGATGATGTCGGAGTACTTGAAAGCCCAGCAGATCACTGTGGGTAGGCATTTGGCGGGCAAGCTGATGATGGAAGCAAACCTGGCCAGCAAGCAGCGTCGTCCGCATCCCTTTCGATCCAGAGGTGTCGAGGCGTTCATTGCGCCGAATCGGCTTGAGCGCAATTTTCAGCCGGCCGCGATCAATCAAGTCTGGTGCGGCGACGTTACGAGCCTGTTGGTCGGCAAGCGCTGGTTCCATCTGGCAGTCGTGATTGATCTATTTGCACGGCGTGTTGTTGGATGGGCATTCTCTTTGATCAACGACGCCCACCTGGTGACCAAAGCCCTGAAAATGGCCGTGGAGGTCCGAGGAACACCCACTGGTTTGATATTTCACTCGGATCAGGGTTGCCAGTACTCCAGTCGGAAATTCCAGGCTGCGCTCGAGCAACACGGCATAGTCCAGAGCATGAGCCGCAGAGGACAGTGCTGGGATAATGCGCCTACCGAGCGCTTCTTCGGCACGTTGAAGTCAGAGTGGGTGCCTGGCGAAGGCTATCCCACGATTGAAAAAGCCAAGGCTGACATGACCCAATTCTTTATGCGTTACAACCTGATAAGGCTCCACAGCTACAACAATTACTTGTCGCCAATAGCCATGGAGCAACGGGCGGCCTAAATACCGTAACTGGTGTCCGGAAATACTTGACCAGAACAG
>NZ_JBSVXG010000476.1:0-1237 GCF_054070595.1 Pseudomonas sp. SDO55104_S430
TCGCGGGCAAGCCTCGCTCCTACAGGGGTTGGTGTCAGGGATCGACTTGTCCCATCAGTTCAGCCACCGATTCCTGGCGCTTGGCATAACGCTGCGCCAAAACCGCACAGACCATTAGCTGAATCTGGTGGAACAGCATCAGCGGCAAAATCAACACGCCAATGGTGCTGCCGGCAAACAACACCTGAGCCATGGGTACGCCGGTTGCCAGGCTTTTCTTCGAACCGCAGAACAGGATGGTGATGCGGTCTTCCAGGTTGAAGCCAAAAGCCTTGGCCAGCACGGTGGACGCCACCAGCACCAGGCCCAGCAATACGCAGCAGGCCACCACCAGCCCCAGCAGATCCCGCACCGGAATCTGATGCCAGATGCCCTCATTCACCGCTTCGCTGAACGCGCCGTAGACCACCAGCAGAATCGAACCCTGGTCGACGAACTTCAGCCAGTTCTTGTTGCGACCCACCCAGGCGCCGATCCAGCGTCGAGCAATCTGCCCGGCGATGAACGGCAGCAGCAGTTGCACACTGATCTTGAGGATCGCGTCCATGGTCGAGCCGCCGTCGCCATGCACATTAAGCAGCAGGGTCACCAGCAGCGGCGTGAGGAAGATCCCGAACAGGCTGGACGCCGCCGCGCTGCAGATCGCCGCCGGAATATTGCCCCGCGCGAGGGAGGTGAAGGCAATCGCCGACTGCACCGTGGCCGGCAATGCGCAGAGGTAGAGCATGCCCATGTACAGGTTGTCGCCGACCAGCGGTGACAGCACCGGCTTGAGCGCGAGCCCCAGCAGCGGGAAGAGGACGAAGGTCAGGCTGAAGACCAGCAGGTGCAGGCGCCAGTGGCCGGCGCCGGCAATGATCGATTCCCGCGACAGCTTGGCGCCGTGCAGGAAGAACAGCAGGGCAATGGCGATGTTGGTCAACCAGCCAAAGCCCACCGCCACCTGGCCGCTGGCGGGCAGGAAGCTGGCGAAAAGTACCACGCCGACCAGGGTCAGGGTGAAGTTGTCGGGTAAGAAGCGAGGGCGAGTCATGGGGGGTCATCCGGGTTTGCCAGGAACGTGGGGTCGACTCTACTCCGCTGGATCGAGGCCGGCTAACGCTAGTGAGCCAGTACATGTCGCGTAACGGACAAATCTCATCGTACGCAAATATCTGTACCGACACGAAACCCTGTGGGAGCGGGCTTGCTCGCGAAGGCGGTGTGTCAGCCCCCATCAATGTCACTGACACGGCCC
>NZ_JBSVXG010000477.1:0-1198 GCF_054070595.1 Pseudomonas sp. SDO55104_S430
ACCGCCGACATTCTGCTTGTAAGGCAGACGCTCTCCCAGCTGAGCTAATCACCCTTCACGTTCGGTGTGGCGCGCATTCTACGGAGCGACCCTACCTCTGGCAAGCACTTTTTCAATTAATTTTTTCATGCCTTCCAAAGGCTTAGAGAAGGGTTGGCCTATGGCACGGCGAAGACAATAATGCCCCCCTTTGTATAAAGGAGAGAGTCACCCCATGTGGTTCAAGAACCTGCTTATCTATCGCCTGACCCAAGATCTGCCTGTTGATGCCGAGGCGTTGGAATCTGCACTGGCCACCAAACTGGCGCGCCCATGTGCAAGCCAGGAGTTGACCACCTACGGTTTCGTCGCCCCCTTCGGCAAGGGCGAAGATGCACCCCTGGTGCATGTCAGCGGTGATTTCCTGCTGATCAGCGCGCGCAAGGAAGAACGCATCCTGCCGGGCAGCGTCGTGCGTGATGCGGTGAAGGAAAAGGTCGAAGAGATCGAAGCCGAGCAAATGCGCAAGGTCTATAAAAAGGAACGCGACCAGATCAAGGATGAAATCATCCAGGCTTTCCTGCCGCGCGCCTTTATCCGTCGCTCCTCCACCTTCGCCGCCATCGCGCCGAAACAGGGCCTGATCCTGGTCAACTCGGCCAGCCCGAAACGCGCCGAAGACCTGCTGTCGACCCTGCGTGAAGTGATCGGCACCCTGCCGGTGCGTCCGCTGACCGTGAAAATGGCCCCGACCGCAGTCATGACCGAGTGGGTCACCACGCAAAAAGCCGCGGACGACTTCTTCGTGCTGGACGAGTGCGAACTGCGCGACACCCACGAAGACGGCGGCATCGTGCGCTGCAAGCGCCAGGACCTGACCAGCGAAGAAATCCAGCTGCACCTGAGCACCGGCAAAGTGGTCACTCAACTGTCGCTCGCCTGGCAGGACAAGCTGTCCTTCGTGCTCGACGACAAGATGGTGGTCAAGCGCCTGAAGTTCGAAGACCTGCTGCAAGACCAGGCTGAACAGGATGGTGGTGACGAGGCTTTGGGTCAGCTGGATGCCAGCTTTACCCTGATGATGCTGACTTTTGGTGATTTCCTGCCGGCGCTGGTTGAGGCGTTGGGTGGTGAAGAGATGCCGCAAGGTATCTAAAGCCTTGTGAGGTCCAGTGTGGGAGCGGGCTTGCTCGCGAAGGCGGTGTATCAGACATCAAGA
>NZ_JBSVXG010000478.1:0-1194 GCF_054070595.1 Pseudomonas sp. SDO55104_S430
AGCGATGACGCGGTTTTCTGGAAAAACGCGTGGCCTTCTTCGCGGGCAAGCCTCGCTCCTACAGAATCACGCTAATATGCCCACCACCCCAACCATACGGCCCATCTCGCTCAATGTCGGAAAAAGACACCATTTCCATTCAACTGGTGCGTGAAGCGCTGCTGCAGAGTTGCGCCCCGGGCGCGGCGACCGATGAGGTGTTGAGCAAGGTCGGTATTGATCCTTCGCTGCTGCAAAGCAACGTCGCCCGGGTGCCGGCCAGTGCCTATGCGCGGCTTTGGCGCTTGCTGGCCAGGCGTGGGGACGACGAGTTTTTCGGCATGGACCCGCGCAAGCTCAAGTCCGGCAGCCTGGCGTTTCTGTGCCGCTGCGCCATGATCCAGCCGAGCCTGGCGGCGGGGCTGACCAGCGGCCTGGGTTTCCTGTCGTTGATGCTCGAATGCATGCCCGCCGAACTGGTGCGCCAGCAAAGCCTGGCGGAGATCGTCCTGGCCGAGGACGACCACGCGCCACGCCGCGCCTTTACCTATTTCACCTACTGGATGATCGTCCACGGCGTGGCCTGCTGGCTGGCCGGGCGGCGGATTCCGATTCTGGCCATCGAGTTGCGTTGTCCCAAGCCCAATTTCTGCGATGACTACTTGGTGATGTTTTCCGAGAACCTGCGATTCGACCGGCCGCGCACGCGGATGATTTTCGCCGCCGATTGCCTGGACTTGCCGATCAAGCGCAGCGCCGAAGAGCTCAAGCGGTTCCTGGCCCATGCGCCGGCGAACATTTTGGTGAAGTACCGCGATCCCGAAAGCCTGGCCAGTCGGATCAAGCATGACCTGCGTCAGTTGCCCGCCGAGCAGTGGCCGGAAACCGAGCCGCTGGCGCAGCAGTTATGCATGTCGGCCTCGACCTTGCGCCGTCGATTGGCGGAGGAGGGGCAGACCTATCAGGGGCTCAAGGACAGCGTGCGCAAGGAGCTGGCCATCGTCTGGCTGGCCGAGCCGAGCATCAGCTTCGCCGAGATCGCCACGCGGTTGGGGTTTGCCGATGCCAGTTCATTCTACAAGGCGTTTCGCAAGTGGTCGGGGTCCAATCCGGGGCATTACCGGAGTTTGATCCTTAACGACGCTACCTGATCCGGGTTTCGGGTTGGGGCTACTGACGTCTTCGCGGGCAAGCCTCGCTCCTACAGATTGCGTA
>NZ_JBSVXG010000479.1:0-1184 GCF_054070595.1 Pseudomonas sp. SDO55104_S430
GCTCGCTTGTATGTTTAGACTTGAAGGGGTGGGCGGGACTAAAAGCTCGATTCCGACTCTAGCCAGTACGGACCGTGGGAGACTTCTCGTCCCGCCCTTTCTACCCGAAGCGCCGATAAGGAATTCATCGGTAAACCACCGACGATAGAGGCAAGCCAGCGCAAGGGTAAACCCCGACAAGCTCTTAAACCCTAGCTCTGAGGATTCGTCATGACAATCCTTACCTCGCCAACGGTGATCGGCATTGATGTGGCCAAGGCCGAAATCGTCGCTTACCGCGAAGACGAAAAAACCACTGAAGCCGTCAACAACGAGCGGGAGACTCTTGCTCGTTGGCTCAAAGCGCTGCCTGCGCATAGCTCAATTGCTTTGGAAGCCACCAGCATTTACCACTTGGACACGGTTGAACTGGCCCACGAAATGGGGCACCGGGTTTACGTTGTGGATGCTTATCGGCTGAGCCACTACCGCGAAAGCATTGGTCAGCGGGCGAAAACCGACCCTTGTGATGCGCGCCTGCTGGCGCGTTACCTGTCTAGCGAGCAGGAGCGCCTGCGTCTCTGGAGTCCACCTCCGAAAGCCTACAAAGTGCTGAAAAGTCTGCTGCATAGACGCGCAGAGCTCATCAGCGTGCGTGTGGGCATCACGCTGAGCTGGTCGAGCGAACCGCTTCTGAAAGATGAATTGGCCCGGCAGGTGAAGTCCCTCAAACAAGCTGAGCAGACTATTCAGAAATTACTGTGCAAAGTCAGCAAAGAGGCAGGCATCACCGAAAACATCAAGCGCTGCAAAGCCATCGAGGGGATCGGTGAGCTCACAGCTACGGGCTTGGCGACAGCATTCATGCGTGGTCAATTCTCCAGCGGCGACGCATTCATTGCTTTTTTGGGGATGGACTTGCGAGCAAAGGATTCAGGCAAGAAGAACGGGTCTCGCCATCTGTCCAAAAAGGGCGATACGGAGTTGCGGCGCTTGGCTCACAACGCGGCAATGGCGGCTTGTCGGTCTCCCGTCTGGAAACCATTTTACGAGTCCTATCTGGCCAGAGGCCTAGCAAAAACCCAGGCCCTGGTCATCCTCGCCCGCAAGCTGTGCCGGGTTGCATTCGCACTCATGAAAAACCAGAGCGAATACCAGCCGAATTTAAGGCTGCAGGGTTCCCCTGCAACATAGAATCTCCCACA
>NZ_JBSVXG010000480.1:0-1183 GCF_054070595.1 Pseudomonas sp. SDO55104_S430
ACAGTGTCCGTGTCGTTCACAAATGCCATGTTCACTGAAAATCCCTGTGGGAGCGGGCTTGCCCGCGAAGAAGCCGGTTGCTGCACCACAAAACCCTGCCATCTACACTTTGCGGATGACGGTTGCGCACTAAACCCGCAAAATGCAACGATTCCGGCAACTATCGACGACATCGCCCACAGGCGCTGTCGATAAAACCATTGTTCCAATCAGACTGGGCCTGCTGACTTTATGCGAATGCGCCTTATGTTACTGGGCGGCGGAAATGCCCTTGGGCAGGCGCTGATTCGCCTCGGTGCAGAGGAAGACATCAATTTCCTTGCCCCCCGCCCGCCGCAAGACGGCTGGGATGCCGCGAGCCTGACTCAACTGCTCGACGACACCCGCCCGGACGCGTTGATCAACCTTGCCTACTACTTCGACTGGTTCCAGGCCGAGGCGGTCAGCGAGCAGCGTCTGGCCGGGCAGGAGCGGGCGATCGAGCGTCTGGCCGAACTGTGCCAGCATCACAATATCGTTCTGCTGCAGCCTTCGAGCTATCGCGTGTTCGACGGCTCCCGCGCCACGGCCTACAGCGAAAAGGACGAGCCGGTACCGCTGGGCCTGCGCGGCCAGGCGTTGTGGCGGATCGAACAGAGCGTACGCGCGACTTGTCCGCAGCACGTTTTGCTGCGTTTCGGCTGGCTGCTCGATGACAGCCCCGACGGCACTCTGGGGCGTTTCCTCGGTCGGGCCGAGCGTCCGGAAGAACTGTTGATGGCCGATGATCGTCGGGGCAATCCGACACCGGTGGACGACGCAGCGCGGGTCATCATCTCGGTGCTCAAGCAACTCGATTGCGCGGCGCCGCTTTGGGGCACCTATCACTACGCCGGACACGAGGCGACCACGCCGCTGGCGCTGGGGCAGGCGATCCTTACCGAAGCCCGGGCCTTGCATCCACTGGCCATCGAAGCCCCCACCGCCCAGGCCCACGCCGCGCGCCCCGACGCTGCGGAAGAGCCACAACACGCGGTACTGGCCTGCAAGAAAATCCTCCACACCTTCGGCATCAAGCCCCGCGCCTGGCGTGCGGCGTTGCCGGGGTTGCTGGATCGGTTCTACCGTCACGGCTGATTGCGCGATCACCTGTGGGAGATTCTATGGTTGAGGGGAAGCTCTCAACCGGCTTTTGGCTGATATT
>NZ_JBSVXG010000481.1:0-1152 GCF_054070595.1 Pseudomonas sp. SDO55104_S430
CGCGATATTCCTGACACCGATGTCATTCAGGTCGATCGCTGACGCAGCCTCGCGGTGCTCGTCAGCTGCTACAAGAGAATCAGAATTGATTCAGGGGGATTTTCAGATAGGTAACGCCGTTGTCTTCCGCCGGCGGCAGATTCCCCGCCCGCACATTGACCTGAATCGCCGGCAGCAGCAGCGTCGGCATGCCCAACCCCGCATCGCGCTGGGTGCGCATCGCAACGAACGCCGCTTCATCGACGCCATCGCGCACATGAATGTTGTTTTTGCGCTGTTCGCCCACGGTGGTCATGCACTGCGGTGCGCGGCCTTCAGGCGGGTAATCGTGGCAGACGTAGAGGCGCACGCTGGCGGGGAAGGCCAGCAGCTTGTGAATCGAGGCATACATCTGGTTGGCATTGCCGCCGGGAAAGTCGCAGCGCGCGGTGCCCACGTCCGGCATGAACAAGGTGTCGCCGATCAGAATCTGCTCACCGTCGATCAGGTAGGCCATGTCCGCCGGGGTATGCCCGGGCACATGCAGGGCGGTGGCCTTGAGGTTGCCGATCATGAACGACTCGTCGGGGGCGAACAGGTGATCGAACTGCGAGCCGTCGATGCAGAATTGCGGCTCCAGGTTGAACAGCGTCTTGAACACGTTCTGCACCTTGCAGATCGACTCGCCGATGGCAATCTTGCCGCCCAGCTCCCGACGCAGGTACGGCGCGGCGGACAAGTGATCGGCGTGGGCGTGGGTTTCCAGTAGCCATTGCACCTGCAGACGGTGCTGGCGCACGAAGGCGATGATCCGGTCGGCCTGCACGGTGGTGGTGCGCCCGGCGGCGGCGTTGTAGTCGAGCACCGGATCGACGATCGCGCATTGCCCGCCATCGGCTTCGTGGATCACGTAACTGTAGGTGGACGAGGCTTCGTCGAAAAAGGCTTCAATCAAGGCAGGCATGTTGACGGTTTCTGTCATGGGCAAGCCAAGAGGTTAGATTCATTTTCCCATTGCTGACCAGTCCCCCTCTCAATTCTGCGTCAATCAAGCCGACACAAGATCCCTGTAGCAGCTGTCGAGCTTGCGAGGCTGCGTTCGGCGGCGCAGCCGTCGCAAAACCTGAGTGCGAGGTTTACCTGAAACACCGCGTCAGCTGATTTCACGACTGC
>NZ_JBSVXG010000482.1:0-1117 GCF_054070595.1 Pseudomonas sp. SDO55104_S430
GCTGATCGAAACCCTGTAGGAGCGAGGCTTGCCCGCGAACAGATCATGACCGCACCGCACATCCCCTGATCCGCCCAATTTGAAACATCTGTCGATCACGCAGGTCAATTCCGACTGCTAGGCTCAATCCCAGGCCTTACTCGACAGATTCCTGCCCATGCTCGCGCGCTCGCTGTTTTTCTGTGGTCTTTTCATGGCCTCCACCTCGACTGTGGCCATGACTATTTACACGTCCACCGACGCCAATGGCGTGGTCTCCTACAGTGATCGTCCTTCGAAGGGCGCCAAGGTCTTCGTTTTTCGCGATCGCATGGTCGAGCACCTGGAGCGTCAGGTGTACCTCGACATCAAGAAACTCAAGGGCATGGACAGCGTGTTCGTACGCAATGACCTGTACGCCCCGGTGCAGATCGAGTTGAGTTTTGCCGGCCTGAAAAATGTCAGCGGCGCGCCGAGCCGGCCGATCCGCAGGGTGATGCCGGCGCGCAGCAGCATTCGCCTGGCGCTGCTCAAGGCGACGCGGCCCGGACAGCCGCTGGCCTACACCCCAAGCTTTCAGTACTTCCTCGGTGATCCGTCAGGCGCCGCCATGGCCTATCAATACCCGTTCCCCTGGCGTGGCGGGCCGTTTCGCCTGAGTCAGGGTGCCAACGGCCAATACAGCCACTATGGGCCGAAGAACCGCTACGCCATGGACATCGCCATGCCCGAAGGCACGCCGATCATCGCCGCCCGGGGCGGGGTGGTGGTGAAAACCGAAAACAGCCAGACCGGCCGCGGCAACGACCCGGCGGGCAACTTCGTGCGGGTGCTGCACGATGACGGGACCATGGGGGTGTACCTGCACCTGAAAAAGGGTTCGGTCAGCGTGCGCGAGGGGCAACGGGTGTCGGTGGGCAGCGCGTTGGCGCTGTCGGGCAATACCGGCAACAGCAGCGGGCCGCACCTGCATTTCGTGGTGCAGCGCAATACGGGGATGGGGTTGGTGTCGATTCCGTATCGGTTCAAGCAACCGATGGGGACATTGCCCAACTTTGCGTTGGGCAAGCAGTGACGGGGTGACTGGTCTGACGCCTTCGCGGGCAAGCCTCGCTCCTACAGGTACGCAATCTCTGTA
>NZ_JBSVXG010000483.1:0-1100 GCF_054070595.1 Pseudomonas sp. SDO55104_S430
AACGCCAACCCGCGCTTGGGCATGCCCCAGAAATGCTCGCGGTTTTTCACCACGGCTGAAGGCTGACGGGCGAGAAAGGCGTAGTGACGGGCGTCCATGTCATTGATCTCGGGTAGCGGCGTTTAGAGGAAAAAGTCCACGCGGAAATAGATCGGAGCTTCACGTTCGGGCAGTGCATCGGGGCGTTCCAGCGAGTGCGCGAACATCACGCTGGCGGCCATGTGCTGACCACGGGCAAACAGTTCCAGCGAATTGCTCGACATGCGTCCGTGCTGATCGCCGTTGTAGCGGTCATCACGGATCACGCCCTGGTCGTAACCCAGGCCGGTGCCGTATTCGGCGAACAGCGGACGCAGCCATGACAGCGTCACCGGGCGCGTCCAGCGCAGGTCGTTGCGCCAGTAGCCGCCGCTGTCGCCCGACAGGGACTGGTCCTTGTAACCGCGAATCGATGACTGCCCGCCGAGGCTGGTGCGTTGCGGGCTGAACAGTACGTCTTCGCTGCGCTGGCCGGTCATCAGGCTGGTGAAGCTGAAGGACTCGCCCCACAGCTTGAACGGCTGCAGGTAACTCGCCGTGGCGGTGTATTTGCGATAGCGCGCATTCGGCTCGCCCGGCCCCGGGTGGCCATTGCCTTGCGCGTCGAACGCGCCGATGCCCTGCTGCATGCCCAGGTCGAGGTTGATGAACGCGCTGCCCACTCGCCGACCGTGGTTGATGCCGTATTGCATTTCGCTGATGCGGTTGCTGCTCAGCTTGAGCTTGCTGTCTTCGATGAAGTTGTTGGTGCGCAGGTAGGAAAGACCGGCGTTGAGCGAGGTCTTGCTGACGGCATCCCGATGGATGACTCGCTCGGCGCGCAGTTGATGGTTCTGGCTGTCGCCGGTCTGCTTGAAGTTGTAGCCGTTGGCGGCGATCTGCGAGCGGTACTCGCTCTGGTTGTAGGTGTAACTGAAGTTCCACCAGCCCCACGGCAGGTTGTAGTTGAGCAGCGCGTTGTTGGAAGTGTGCTGGTGATCGGTCATCGCATCGTGACCGCCGCGCAGGTTCAACTGGTCGGCCAGGCCCAACGGGCTGTCCCAGTCAAAGGTCGTGCCCCA
>NZ_JBSVXG010000484.1:0-1093 GCF_054070595.1 Pseudomonas sp. SDO55104_S430
GCGAAGAGGCCGTGTCAGCCAACTTCTATGGAGACTGACACACCGCCTTCGCGAGCAAGCCCGCTCCCACATTGGATTTGTGGTGTTGTTTAGATTTGTGGAGTGAACCCCCGCCGCCCCTGCAAACCACCGGTATGCACAAAGACCAACCGCGTTCCCCGGGCAAACTTCCCCGCCTCGACCTGCTGCCTGAGCGCCAGCAGTGCCTTGCCGGTGTACAAGGGCTCCAGGGGAATGCCGCTGGAGCGTTCGGTCTGATCGATGAATTGGAGTAACGGCGCATCGACCTTGGCGAAACCACCCCGGCTGGCGTCCATCAGTTCATAAGCCGAACGAAGCGAGCCCGCCTCCTCCAGAATCCGCACTACCTGCTGCGCCACCCCATGGTCGTCAGGCACCGCCATTGCGCCGTAAACTGGCCGCTCACCGGCTTCGGCCAGCACCAATCCGGCAAGCGTGGTACCGGTGCCACAGGCCAGCCACCAGCCGTCGTAGTCGCTCCAGTTCAGCGCCTTCAGCTGATCCCGAACCATCGCCTTCAATTGAACGCAACCACGAGCGCCCGCGAGGCCGCCACCGCCTTCGGGCACGGGGTACAGCGTCGGATAACGAGCACGCCAAGGCTCCCAGAACCCCGCCTCATGCCGCGCCCGATAACCGCCGTAGCCGAGCCAGTGCAGTTCCATGCCAAACGCCTGCAAATCCTCGACCGTGGGTGTTTGCTGTGGGTGCCCGCGCAGCAGGCCCACCGTGGCAAAACCAAAGCGCTTGCCCGCCGCGGCCAGTGCATGAAGGTGATTGGAGTGGGCGCCGCCCAGGCTGATGATGCCCTCGCAACCGGCTTGCTCGGCGGCCTTGAGGTGTTCGATCAGCTTGAACCATTTGTTGCCGCTGATCAGCGGGTCGATCAGGTCCATGCGCAGGATGGCGACTTGGATGTCGGTGAGCCAATCGAGGTGGAGGGGTTCGAGGGGGGCCTGGGGGAGCCAGTCGTTGGGAGGGAGAAGCATGATGCCGGCTCTGGGTGATGAGCCGGCATTTTAGCAGCCTTGAGGGCCTCTTCGCGGGCAAGCCTCGCTCCTACAGATAGCGC
>NZ_JBSVXG010000485.1:0-1080 GCF_054070595.1 Pseudomonas sp. SDO55104_S430
CACTCAGGTTTTACGACTGCTGCGCAGCCGGACGCAGGCTTCGCCAGCTGCTACAGGGGATCTGATCGTTATTGGCCCTTCGGCACGTCGAATCCGCGCTTCTCGATGACCGCAAACACGTCCCGCACATCCTGCAGCAGTATCCGCGCGATGTTGGTGACGGTGTTGATATCGTTTTCGGAGTAGTCGGGCAGGCTGGTGCAGGCCGTGAGGTTGAGGTAGTGGAGGACGGCGTTCAGGCGTTCGGCGACACAGTTGTGCAGTTCGCGGATGGGGGCCTGGTTGTCGATGAGGAGGACGGGATAGTCCGTGGCGATTTGTTTCATGGGGATGAAGCGTTCTGGCGTCTGATTACTCATGAGATCTTCCTTATAAAAGTCGAATTCCCACCTTTTCTGCTGCGAATCAAATTGGGTGGCAGTTATGCACGGGTTCGCAGACCGGGGGAAGATCACCAATACCCGGCTGACCCGAAGGTCTCCCGTGCACAACCGCCATTGACAACGCTTGGCCGAGAGCCGGCCGTGCCAGACGGAACAGGGGGTGATCTTAATGGCTGCGAACCGTGTCGCCAACGGATGTCGCTGGCGAGACCGAATATAGATGTGAGTTTTTGTGGCCGCAAACGACCATGTAGGACCGATTTTGTGGGATCTAAAGCAAAGAATCGCAGCCTTCGTCAGTTCCTACACGGGGCGTCGCGACAGGGGCCAAGCGCAAGTCGCGAGTTTGTTGGGATGGCGATTTCGGCCCGAATGTCCTGGGAAATAACCCAACCAAACCTACACCCGCTTCGCCGTCCACCGAAGACAAGCACTCACACCTCTATCGGACATTTCCTACGGCATTTGCAGGCGCAAAAAAACACCCTCCACGGACAGAACGCGAATCCCACGGACACATCGCGCAGGCATTTACGTTTTTCCGGAATTTGTCATTTTCGAAAGCATTTCGGTACAGATAGTAGGCAGCCCGATGCGCTGACTTTCATGTAGCAGCTGGCGAAGCCTGCGTTCGGCTGCGCAGCAGTCGTGAAATCAGCTGACGCGGTGTTTCAGGTAAACCTCGCACTCAGGTTTT
>NZ_JBSVXG010000486.1:0-1069 GCF_054070595.1 Pseudomonas sp. SDO55104_S430
AGGCAACATCTGTGGGGCTGACACACCGCCTTCGCGAGCAAGCCCGCTCCCACAGTTTGATCGTGTTTCAGGTGCTCCAAATTCGCGGCGGGACGGCTTCCCGGCCGAGCAGGGCGGGGCGCAGCAGTTTCCAAAGCTCAACCAACCATCCCCGCGCTAACAACGCCTCACCCGCCAGACACCGCGCAACCAACAACCCCGGCAACTGGGTCAAATCCCCGCGCACCTTAGCGCTCAACGACCGGCAGCGCTCCAGCAATTCACCGTCGATCTCACCCGTCACCAGCAGCGTGGCAAACACCGGCTGCCCATCCAGCCCGATCGGCGAATCCAGTAAACCGTCGCCACCGACGACACGCTGGCGCTCATGCCAGAGCAACGCTCCATCACGGCGGATATCCAGCTGCGCCTGGAAATGCCCAAGGTCGAAGCGTTCGTCGCTGGCCGGACGACCCAGGGCCACCACGTCCCAGTAGAACAACCGGGCATCGCCTTCGAGGTCGATGCAGGTGCGCAACTCGGCCTGGGCCGCACTGAAAACGATCGTCTCCTGGGGCAACCATTCCAGTGTGGCACCAGCTGCCACTTTCAGGTCCAGTTGCTGATATGCGGGGCCTGCGGCGCGATACCACTTGGCCGCGCCGGGGCTGGTGATCTGCGCCCAGGCATCGCGGCCGACACTGGCCGAGATGTCCAGTCGATCACCCCCGGCGATCCCGCCCGGCGGGTGAACGATGATGTGCTGGCACACCTCGGGCCCTTCGGCGTACAGATGCTTCTGCACCCGCAACGGGCCTTGGTGCCGACGCTGAACCGGGCGCGTGCTGTCGCCGAATCGGGCGTAGCCCAGATCCAGCTCGGCGTGCCAACTGGGGGTGAACAAGGCGCCGGAAGCAGGAAGGGTCATGGTGAGTGCTTGTGGTGGGCTTGTTCGAGCGGTTGCAAAGGCTGTGCCGCAGGCCGGAATGCGAAACGACCTGTAGCAGCTGGCGAAGCCTGCGTCCGGCTGCGAAGCAGTCGTCAAATCGGCTGGCGCGGTGTATCAGGCAGACCTCGCGCTCAGGTTTTA
>NZ_JBSVXG010000487.1:0-1068 GCF_054070595.1 Pseudomonas sp. SDO55104_S430
CGAATCCTGTAGGAGCGAGGCTTGCCCGCGAAGGCGTCGGCACAAACAACACTTGCATCGGCCCGTAGCCAATAGTCAGATAGGCACCACAACACAAAAACATCGAGCCCCTTCCATGCGTCAACTGCCCTCGCTCACCATGCTGCGCGTCTTCGAAGAGGTCGCGCGGCATCGCAGTTTCAGCCAGGCGGCCGTGGGAATGAACGTCACCCAGGGCGCCGTCAGCCGGCAGATCAAGCAACTGGAAGATTACCTGGGCGTCGCGCTATTCATTCGCACGCCCCAGGGCCTGACCCTGACCGAAACCGGTATTGCCCTCTCCCCTCATCTGAGCGACGCCTTCGACCATATCGAACGCGCCTTGCAAGCAGTGCGCGTGCCCAATCTGCGCCAGCGCCTGCGCATCGTCGCGCCGCCGACCTGGGGCACGCGCTGGCTGTCGGCGCATCTGCGCGCCTTTGTCCAGCGCTACCCCGATATCAGCCTGAGCGTGACCAACCAGTTGGGCCACGAAAGCCTCGCGGAAATCGACTGCCACATCCGCTTCGGCCTGGAAGCGGCGCATCATTGCCACAGTCAATTACTGGTGATGGAGCGGCATATCGCGGTCGCCAGCCCCGAGCTGTTCAACGGCGATCAGCCGCCGGACCTGCGGCAGTTTCCGTTGCTGCACATCCTGCACGACGGCAAGCGCCTGAAGGTATGGGAGAACTGGCTGGCGGCCATGGGCCGGGATGACGTCGATGCCGGGCAAGGGCTGGAATTCAGCACCCTGGACCAGGTGATCCACACGACACTGGCCGGTGGCGGCCTGGCGGTGATCGACCGGCAGATGATCGTGAAGGAACTGGCCAACGGCAGCCTGCTGCCCATCACCCCGGTGGAGGTGATCGGGCCCTATGGCTATTGGCTGGATGTGGCGAATGACAAGCGGGGGTTGTCGAAGGTGCGGTTGTTTACTGATTGGTTGAGTGTGGTCAGTAATCCCTGACACACCACTATTCTTTGATACACCACAGTCCCCTGTGGGAGCGGGCTTGCTCGCGAAGGCGTCGTGTCAGCTGCATT
>NZ_JBSVXG010000488.1:0-1052 GCF_054070595.1 Pseudomonas sp. SDO55104_S430
ACTGACCCACCGCTTTCGCGAGCAAGCCCGCTCCCACAGGGATACGTGCTCAACCGCGAGGGTGGTGTTTGGCATGCAGATCCTGCAACCGCGCCCGGGCGACGTGGGTGTAGATCTGGGTTGTCGACAGGTCGCTGTGGCCGAGCAGCATCTGCACCACCCGCAGGTCGGCGCCGTGGTTGAGCAGGTGGGTGGCGAAGGCGTGGCGCAGGGTGTGCGGCGACAGCGACTTGCCGATGCCCGCGACCTTGGCCTGATGCTTGATCCGGTGCCAGAAGGTCTGCCGCGTCATCTGCTCGCCGCGCTGACTGGGGAACAGGACGTCGCTGGGGCGCCCACCGAGCAGTTCGGCCCGGCCATCGCGCATATAACGCTCGACCCAGACAATCGCCTCCTCCCCCATCGGTACCAGTCGTTCCTTGCTGCCCTTACCCATCACCCGCAGCACGCCCTGACGCAGATTGACCTGTTCCAGGGTCAGGCTGATCAGTTCCGTCACACGCAGACCGCAGGCGTACAGCACTTCGAGCATGGCCCGATCGCGCTGACCGATCGCTTCGCTCAGGTCCGGCGCCTTGAGCAGTGCTTCGACGTCAGCTTCCGAAAGGGATTTGGGCAGCGGCCTGCCCAACTGCGGCATGTCGACCCGCAGCGTCGGGTCGACGGCGATCAGCTTTTCCCGCAACAGGTAACGGTAGAACCCACGCACGCCGGAGAGGAATCGCGCGGTGGAACGGGGCTTGTAGTTCTGCTCCACGCGCCAGGCCAGGTGATCGAGGATCAACTCCCTGCCGGCGTTGGCCAGTTCCAGATTTTTGTCCTGCAACCAGCCGTTGAACAGCGCAAGGTCGCTGCGGTAGGCATCGCGGGTGTTGTCGGACAGACCTTTCTCCAGCCACAGGGCGTCGAGGAATTGGTCTATCAGAGGGTGATCGATTGCAGGCATGAGCACTCAATGTGAACGGTAGAAACGGCCGCTAGTCTTCCATAGCCCGCCAGAAGATCACACCCCGTAGGAGCGAGGCTTGCCCGCGAAGGCGTCATTCGGGGCG
>NZ_JBSVXG010000489.1:0-1029 GCF_054070595.1 Pseudomonas sp. SDO55104_S430
CCCATTTTTTTGGGGCCGCTTCGCGACCCAACGGGGGCAAGCCCCCTCGCCACAAAAGCACAGACAGTTGAGTACACCCATGATTTTCAGGACCGTTGCACATGCATGAGCATCCGCTACAACGCTTCTTCAAATCCTTGCGCGAACGCCCGGTGTTTGCGTGGGAGCGCTATCAGAAGCGCGATGTGCTGGTGATCGATCACCCGCTGTGTCAGGCGGTGTTCAGTCGTCAGGGCGCACAGCTGTTGCACTTTCAGCCCCGGGATCAGAAGCCGTGGTTGTGGTGTGCGGCGCGCTGGCCTCATGTCGGTGCCATTCGCGGTGGCGTGCCGGTGTGCTGGCCGTGGTATGGCCGTCACCCGAGCGAGAATGCCTGGCCGTCCCATGGTTGGGCGCGGCTGCTGGACTGGAAGTTGATCGACAGCAGCAGTGACGACGATGGCGTGCGCCTGCACTGGCGGCTGGAGCTGTGCGACTGGCAGGCGGACCTGCATGCGCATCTGGGCGAAAGCATGGATCTGCGCCTGAGCACCGAGCACAACGACAGCCTTCCTTGCCAATTGAGCCAGGCTTTGCACGCCTACTGGCGTATTGGCGATGTCGGTGAGGTAGCGCTGTCTGGGCTCGACGGGGCGCAGGGTTATGACCATCTGAACCGTGAATTTTGTCAGCAGGAAGGTGAGTTGCGCGTCGATGGCGGCTGCCAGCGGGTGTTCCAGCATGACGGCGAATTGCAGCTCAATGACCACGCCTGGCAGCGGGCGTTGTGCATCGATACCGGCGAAACGGCGGACACGGTGGTCTGGCACCCGGGCTCGCGGCCGTTGCTGGGGGTGAGCTGGAATGAGGTGTCGGAGTTTGTCTGTGTGGAGGCGGCGAGTGGGGGCACGGACAGTTTGTGCCTGAAGCCGGGGGAGCGGGCGCATTTGAGTTTGCAGGCGCGGGTGGGGGGGTAGTTCCAGGTCTTGTGGTGCACCTGCTGGCCTCATCGCGGGCAAGCCCGCTCCCACAGGTTTTGTGCTCGACGCG
>NZ_JBSVXG010000490.1:0-1025 GCF_054070595.1 Pseudomonas sp. SDO55104_S430
TTAGAGAAATTGCCAATACTCACAAATTTCCGTTGTCACGCTTTATAAATGATTGTATGAAAGAATACTTAAATGTAAGCAAAGTTAACGGGTTCAACAAAGATGTAACGCTACAAGTTGGAATTAGAAACTTTCAAATCCAAGACAAATAAAAAGCCCTGATAGGGCTATTTTGTTAACTGTGGTTTTAAGTCAAACGTAACCGCTCTTTTGTTTGCCATCTGTGCTTTAAAAGCTTGTTCAAGCTGTTTTGCGGCTGACGGGTCTCTTTCTTTAATTTCATCAAATAGATTATATAATTTCTGTCTTAATTCATATTGACGCTTAACCTCTCCAGTTTTTATGCCATTACGATTGTCTGGAATGTTGTCCATTTCTCTATGCCCCGCGATGTCTCGTGTGCTGTTGCCCGGAAATAAACTTTTCGTTAGTCTCGGTTGCAACCATTCAAATTCTTCAACAATTTCATCATTCGAATATGTTGAATAGTCGCCATCAATCTTATGGTTTTCAGGCTCTGGAATCGGCTCCGGTGTCATCGGTGCGTAAATGTCATCTACGGCAGGCTCTACTGGTGTAGGTGTCTCTAAGGCCTTTGTAGGAGCTTCTGCGACAGGTGTAGGGTTGGATGGCTCAAACTCTTTCATCAAGTCATCAATCAAGTCATCGTTGGTAGGTGCTACCTGTTCTTGTTCAACCTGCTTTGTAGGCTCTGGTGGCTTCTCAGGAGCTTTTTGAAGAGGTATAGGCATGACAGGCTCAACTGGTTTAGGTGCTTCTACGGCCACCGTAGGGGCTTCTGGTGCTGGTTGCGGTTTAGGATCGGCCTTCTTATTCATCGAAGCATATTGCTCCTGAATTTTCTTCAATTCGTCTAAATCTGCTGGGGTAGGTTTGTAGCCTTCAAGCTTGAAGCCTTTGGCTTCCAATCCCATTAGCTGAAATTCGAGCCATACATTCTTCTTGAAGTAATCAGGGCCATTCACTGTAAATGATTGTGGTGGTTTGGCGTCGGCAACAAGTCT
>NZ_JBSVXG010000491.1:0-1012 GCF_054070595.1 Pseudomonas sp. SDO55104_S430
CTTGCTCGCGATGGTCGTCAACGATAACGCGGGAAACCTGATACCCCGCGGTGTCCTGGCGATCATCGCGAGCAAGCTCGCTCCTACAGAGGCACCCCATAACCTGTGGGAGCGAGCCTGCTCGCGATGGATGTCAACGATAACGCGGGCGACCTGATGCCCCGCGCTGTCCTGGCGTTCATCGCGAGCAGGCTCGCTCCCACAGGTCTGTCGCGTTTGACGGGGGATAATGCGTCTTCCTGTCAATTACCTGAACAGAGCCTTCAGCGTTAAACAGCCCAAGGCAAAGCCGTTGAAACAGGATTACAGTTAAAGCACACCGTCGACCAAGAACGGTGGCTCTAAACCGGACCTGTGAGGAAACGCGAAATGCCCTGGAAAAACTCCGAATCACGCTACAGCACCGTATCGATCACGCTGCACTGGTTGATGCTGGTCTTGCTGGCGCTGGTTTACGCCTGCATCGAACTGCGCGGAATGTTCCCCAAGGGTAGTGGTGGTCGAACCTTGATCGTGGAATCCCATTTCATGCTCGGCCTGACGGTGTTCGTCCTGGTCTGGCTACGCCTGTTCGCCCGCAGTTTCGGCCCCGCACCACAGATCTTCCCGGCCTCGCCGCAGTGGCAGACCGCGCTGGCCAAGCTGATGCACTGGGCGCTGTACCTGTTCATGATCGCCACGCCGATCCTCGGCTGGCTGACCACCAGCGCCAAGGGTAATCAGGTGATGTTCTACGGCGTCGACCTGCCGCTGCTGGTGGCAGAGGACAAGGACTTCGCCAAGCAGCTGCAGGAATGGCATGAACTGGCCGGCACCATCGGCTACTGGCTGATCGGCCTCCATGCCGTGGCGGGGCTGTATCACCATTATGTGGTCAGGGATAACACCCTGTTGCGGATGATGCCCAAGCGGGTGAATCGCGATTCCTGAACCTGACAACTATCCAATGTGGGAGCGGGCTTGCTCGCGAAGAGGCCGTGTCAGCCAACTTCTATGGAGACTGACACACCGC
>NZ_JBSVXG010000492.1:0-992 GCF_054070595.1 Pseudomonas sp. SDO55104_S430
ATCTCGCTCAAGGCCAACGTCGACGACGCCCTGACCAACCCGGAAACCAGCAGCATCCAGAAGGTCATCGTGTGCAAGCGCACCGGTGGCGACATCAAGTGGAACCAGCATCGCGACATCTGGTTCGAAGACCTGATGAAAGTGGCCGGCACCGTTTGCGCGCCGAAAGAGATGGGCGCCGAAGAAGCGCTGTTCATCCTCTACACCTCCGGCTCCACCGGCAAGCCGAAGGGCGTGCAGCACACCACCGGCGGCTATCTGTTGTACGCGGCCATGACCCATGAGCGCGTGTTCGACTACCGTCCGGGCGAAATCTACTGGTGCACCGCTGACGTGGGTTGGGTCACCGGCCACAGCTACATCGTCTACGGCCCGCTGGCCAATGGCGCGACCACGCTGCTGTTCGAAGGCGTGCCGAACTATCCGGACATCACCCGGGTGGCGAAGATCGTCGACAAGCACAAGGTCAACATCCTCTACACCGCACCGACCGCGATTCGCGCAATGATGGCCGCCGGTACTGCCGCAGTCGAAGGCGCCGATGGGAGCAGCCTGCGTCTGCTGGGTTCGGTGGGCGAGCCGATCAACCCGGAAGCATGGGACTGGTACTACAAGAACGTCGGCAAGTCCCGTTGCCCGATCGTCGATACCTGGTGGCAGACCGAAACCGGCGGCAACATGATGAGCCCGCTGCCGGGTGCTCATGCGATGAAGCCGGGTTCCGCGGCGCGTCCGTTCTTTGGTGTGGTGCCGGCGCTTGTGGACAACCTGGGCAACATCATCGAAGGCGAGGCCGAGGGCAACCTGGTGATTCTCGATTCGTGGCCGGGTCAGGCGCGTACCCTGTACGGCGACCACGATCGCTTTGTCGATACCTACTTCAAGACTTTCCGCGGCATGTACTTCACCGGTGACGGTGCCCGTCGTGATGCCGATGGTTACTACTGGATCACCGGGCGTGTGGACGACGTGCTGAACGTGTCCGGCCACCG
>NZ_JBSVXG010000493.1:0-980 GCF_054070595.1 Pseudomonas sp. SDO55104_S430
AGTCGACATTGATGTTGGCTGACCCACCGCATTCGCGAGCAAGCCCGCTCCCACAGTGGTTTCGGTGTATCAGCCGGTTTTCTTGTCCGCCATGAACTGCGGGTAGTAGCGCTTGATCGCAAGGTCAGCGTTATCGATCAAGGTCATGCAGGCCCAGACACCCCGCGCGGCATCCCGGGCGGCGATGGCTTCGGCCATGTCCTTGTGAACCGGCAAGGTGCGGCGCAATTCGTCCGGGTCGGCGGCGGACACTTCGAAACACACCGCCAGCAGCGCGCCGAGGGCGGGGATCATTTGTTCGATGAATTGATTGTGACTGGCTGCGAGGATGCACTCGTGGAAGAGCTGGTCGGCGCGGTTGTAGTCGATGCCACTGTCCACGGCCCGCTCCAGGGCATTGCAGGCCAGCAGGATGGCTTCCACCTGCGGGGCGGTGGCGCGCTCGCAGGCCCAGCGCACGGCCATCGGTTCGATGGTGCGACGCAGGTCGAGCAGATCGTCGACGAAGTTTTCCGGCAATCCGCCACGAGACAACCAGCCAACGACTTGTGGATCGAAAAGGTTCCAGCGCTTGACCGGCAGTACACGAGTGCCGACCTTCGGCCCGACTTCGAGCATGCCTTTGGCGACGAGAGTCTTGATGGCTTCGCGAATGACGGTCCGGCTGACGCCCAGCTGTTCACCGAGATCGGCTTCCACCTTGAGCGACTCACCGGGCTTGACCTGCCCGGCGGCTATCCAGCAACCGAGCCAGTCGACGGTCGACGCGTGAAAACTGCTGGACATGGACACCTCGGAAGCATGTGCGATGGAGGCACACGCTAATCATCATACGATTGGGTGTCAAATTGATTTTATAAGCGGCCCACCAATCCATTGTGGGAGCGGGCTTGCCCGCGATGAGTGCGTGTCAGTGCCATGGATGCTGACTGACACACCGCCTTCGCGGGCAAGCCCGCTCCCACAGGGTTTCTGGGGTT
>NZ_JBSVXG010000494.1:0-814 GCF_054070595.1 Pseudomonas sp. SDO55104_S430
ATTGAGTCCACCAATATCTACCACCTGGAATTTGCAGATCTGGCCTATGCAGCCGGTTGTGTGATCTACATGGTCGGCGGTTACGAGCTGCACCATTACCGCGAAGGTGTGAAGGTGCGCGCCAAAACCGATGCCCTGGATGCCAAGCTTCTTGCTCGTTACTTGAAAAATGAGCATGAAGAGCTTCGCCCATGGACACCGCCTTCACCGCTCTATCGTCAGCTCCTGAGCCTGTTCCGTCGCCGCGCGGCCTTGGTCCAGGCGCGAGTCGCGCTGGTACAAAGTTGGGCGAATGAGCCCTTGCTCAAGACCGCTTTTACCCAGCAAATAAAGTCCATGCAGCAACTTGAGACGCTGATCGAAAAGATGATCAACGACCTACTCAAAAATGCTGGTTTACAGGGGCAATTGAAGCGCTGCCTGAAGGTCGAAGGCATTGGTTTCCTGACTGGAGCTCGCTTGCTTACAGCGTTTCAGCGAGGCGACTTCAGAAATTCAGATGCATTCATCGCCTTTTTGGGGATGGATTTGCGGGTGAGGCAATCAGGACAGAAAGACGGTAAACGGAGCCTGACCAAACGAGGTGATCCGGAAGCCCGCAGGCTTTTGCACAACGCAGCCATGTCCGCCAGCCGAACCAAAGCCTGGAAAGGACTTTATGAAGAGCACAGGGCTCGAGGTTTCAGCACCACCCAGGCACTGGTGATGCTGGCCCGCAAGCTTGCTCGGGTTGTATTCGCCCTGCTCAAGGGAAAGAGCGAATATCAGCCAAAAGCCGGTTGAGAGCTTCCCCTCAACCATAGAATCTCCCACA
>NZ_JBSVXG010000495.1:0-797 GCF_054070595.1 Pseudomonas sp. SDO55104_S430
TGCAGCACGCTGATTTCCTTGCCATCGCGGATCACCCGGATGGTGCCCTTGTCGGAAGTGAAGTTCGGGCCTTCGAAGTGCTTGGCGCCTTCGAACACGAAGTGGTAACCGGCCAGGTCCATGGACTCGCCCGGCGCCAGGCGCAGGTCGCGCTCGGCACTGTTCTGACTCGACAGCACCACACCCAGGGCGCAGACCGCGATGCCCAGGTGCGCCAACTGCATGCCCCAGTAGCTGCGGGTCAGGGTCGGCAGGCCTTTGATCAGGCCTTTGTGGCGGGTCTTGTCGAAGATGTCACGCACGCCGGCCAGCAACACCCAGGCCGCGAGCAGGAAGGTCGCGAGTACCGCCCAGTTGAAATCGCCGTAGGCGACGCCGGCCACCACGGCCATGGCGACGCTGCCGAGCAGCACCGGGGTGAGCATGCTCATCAGCCATTTCACCGGAGTGTCTTTCCAGCGCACGATCACGCCGACCGCCATCACCAGCATCAACAAGGCCATCAACGGAATGAACAGCGCGTTGAAATATGGCGGGCCGACCGACAGCTTGGCGCCGGTCATGGCATCGAGAATCAGCGGATACAGGGTGCCGAGCAGGATCATCGACGCCGCCACCACCAGCACCAGGTTGTTCCCCAGCAGCAGGGTTTCCCGGGACCAGAGGTTGAAGCCGACCTGGCTCTTGACCACCGGCGCGCGCAGGGCGAACAGCGTCAGCGAACCGCCGACCACGAACAGCAGGAAGATCAGGATGAACACGCCGCGCTCCGGGTCGGAGGCGAACGCGTGAACCGA
>NZ_JBSVXG010000496.1:0-770 GCF_054070595.1 Pseudomonas sp. SDO55104_S430
GTCAGGCAGCCAACGTCATCGTTGACGACCATCGCGAGCGTGCTCGCTCCTACAGGGGAGGGGACCGTTTGTCGGTTTTTGTTTTGAAGGAAATGGGTCAATGGGCAGGGATTTTGGAGTGGTGAAGGAAAGCTCCTACTGCGTCCTACAGTTGCCGGATTCGTGAAATGGCATGTGTCGTAAATCCGGTTAATTAGAGCTTCCCGTTCTTCTGTAAGAACTCTCCGTTAATGCCGAGTGAAGTTTCCTACATGTCAAAAAATACCCGCTTGTAACTTGATCAAAAAAGCAATAAGCATGTGCCCGACACATTCTCAACTGACGGGTATCGAGCAATGATGAACGACTTTCTACGTGACAGTTTCTTCAACTACGACGATGAGTTGGAGGTCAACGCTTGCCCGTCTGGAACCGATGGTTGTGGGGTTGCTGGCAAGGAATCAAAGCCCGTTGGGCATGGTTGTTCCGGCGTTGAGCGGAGCATTCATGCAAAGGACTGTCATGAAGTTATTTTCAAGCAAGTTCGAGATCATCAATCTTCCTGTTGATGGTTATCTGGTTTCCAGAAAAGAACAATCAAGAACACGGGAATCATCCCTGTTGATGGCAATCAATGAACTGAAAGATCCCACTTTGTCGAAAGAGGAAGTTGACGAGATTTTAGTGTTCTACGGATTAAAACCAGACGAAGGCCTGTAGGAGCGAGCACGCTCGCGATGGACGCCGGAACAACGCTGGGTGTCAGGCAGCCAGCGTTATCGTTAGCGACC
>NZ_JBSVXG010000497.1:0-761 GCF_054070595.1 Pseudomonas sp. SDO55104_S430
AGGTCGGGCCGCGCGTCGATACGGTTTTCACTTTCGAGGGTGATGCGCGGAATTTCGAAGTGGTAATCGCGGCGGGTGGTGCGGCTGGTGCGGGTTTCCAGGCGCAGGTTGAAGCGTTTGATCACAGGTTCGCTGGCGACCAAACCCGAGTCCTGCAGATAGGCGACCGGCGCCAGTTTCGGGAACACCGTCTGATCATCGCCGAAGACCAGCGTGTGGTCGGTGGCGCTGTGCCAGAAGTGGTAGTGGATACCTTCTTCCTCGCACAGACGCTGAATGAAGTGCAGATCCGATTCATCGTATTGCACGCAGTACGGACGCTCGGGATAACGCGAGCCGAGGTTGAACTGGTAGACGTTGCGCAGGATGCCGTGCTCTTCGAGGATCTGGCCGATGATCTTCGGCACGCTGAGGTTCTGGAAAATCCGCTGGTTGATGCGATGCGCCAGGTACGCCAGTTGCGGGCGAAGAGTCACGGAGTAGCGCGTCAGACGCTTGCCGTTGTCGCCTTGCGCGGCGCGGTAAATCACACCGTGAATGCCGCTGCCACCATTGGAAAGCTGCAGGAACGCCGGTTTGTGCAGCAGGGTTTCGAGGTCCAGCGATGAGCGCTCGCTGACCAGTTCCACTTCGAAGGCATACGGCTGGCTGATGGCCTCTCGACCGCGCAGGGACAGCACCTGAAAGTCGCTGGAAAGCCCTTGGATGGTCAGGGCGAATTGGGGTTGATTGGCGGGTGCGAACATTCCGTGTTCCTCGTG
>NZ_JBSVXG010000498.1:0-741 GCF_054070595.1 Pseudomonas sp. SDO55104_S430
GTCCACCGGATCTACCTGGCACACCGCGCTGCCGGGATTGACGACTGCTGCGCAGCCGGACGCAGGCTTCGCCAGCTGCTACAGGGATCGTGCCGGGTTTTAGGGGCGATACATCAGGTAGGCCTCGCCGGTGACGCGGATCATCGGGTGGGGTGTGATCTGGCAGGTGTCGACGATGCGAAAGCCGTGGCGTTCGTAGAAGCGGCGGGCGCCGGTGTTGGCGGCGTAGTCGATCAGGCTCAGGCCGTTGAGGCCCAGCTGGTTGGCGCGGTCGTAGGCGTAGGCGAGGAACTGTTTGCCCAGGCCCTGGTTGCGCCAGCCTTCGTGCAGCGCGAGGCTGGAGATATAGAGGGTGTCGGGGATTTCCATGGTGGCGTAGGGCGCCAGCACCGGGTCGGTGACCGGTTCGGCGAACGGGTCGTGGCGCATCACGTAGCTGTGCAGCATGCCGATGACCTGGCCGTCTGCCTCGGCGATCAGGCAGTTCTGCCAGGAGAAATCCACGCCGTCCCGGGCGTAGCGCAAGGCGCCGACGTCGAGCAGGTTCTGGCCGGGTTCGGCGATCTGGCTCCAGATGTAATCTGAAGCGCCTTCGGAAGAAATCTGGAACAGGCGCGCAATCTCCCGCGCATCGCTGCGCTGGGCGGAACGGAATTCAACAGTCATGGAGGTCCTTTGTGGGAGCGGGCTTGCTCGCGAATACGGAGTGTCAGTCACCCAAGATGTAGCTGACACACCGCT
>NZ_JBSVXG010000499.1:0-662 GCF_054070595.1 Pseudomonas sp. SDO55104_S430
GTGATCATCTCGTTACTGATCATCAGGCTAGCATTCACACCAGGCAGACCGCGGGGTATGCAATGAAACCAGTCTTGACCAGGGAAACCACCTGTGGGTTTTCCTTTCATTGCGATACGAATTTCCAATGCGCCGGCGCCTTCATTAGGTGCATCTTTCACGTTCGCACCTTCCTCCATTACCGTGCGCAAACTGAATCTCTCAGGCTCCAGGAATGTCTGGTCCGATTGCGCTACCTCTCCCAGCACGTAGGTCCGACGTTCAGGGTCAGCCTGTCGGAACATACGCTTGAGAAACGCCCCGCCTACCCGCCGTTCGTGTTTGATTCGTGAACCCGTCAACTCCCATGGGTAACGCTGGGACTCTGCCCGTCCAAGGTCCAAAACCACCTTCCCATTTGAATTGACAGACCCTTGTATGTCCTTGATCAAAACCCTTTCTGCCTCAAGTCTGGGATGATCAAGCGGGTCGTATGACTTGATCGACGAGACCTGTGTTTGACCATCGGTCCCGCTGTGCAGATCTATCGAAATCCCACCCATGATTCTCATGGTCAGATTGGCTTCGGCCACAACCTGGTTATTCTCATCAGGATTGTTTTCAAAGCTGATTCGAGGCGAATCCTGAACGTATTTTATTACCGCCTGCCAGAAATTCTCACC
>NZ_JBSVXG010000500.1:0-620 GCF_054070595.1 Pseudomonas sp. SDO55104_S430
GGACCTGCGAAATTTCGGGGCAAAGTCCTCGGAGATTTCCTTCGAACTGCGGCGAATGGCGTGAACTGGTGGGCGTTGGATGGGCGGGATAGGCTTTTCCCGTCGCCGCAAGAGCGGTGGCTGGGTGTAGGAGCCCAACTCGTTGACGCGCACCAGCGCTGTCGTTTGAACATGGCAATTTGTTCGCGGCGGCTGTGTGCGGGACCACGCTTCGGCGTGGCTGAGTTGACGTGTCTCAGTTCCTACTCCCGCACATGGCTGCCACCCACGCCTGTAGGAAGGCTGGTGGTTGCTTCAGAAATCTACACGTTAGAGGTATTCAACCATGACAAGACTTCATCCCGATCCACCCTACGAAAAACCATTGCCTCCCCCGGGCAATCGCTACATGGCCATGACCGGCAACTGCAGCGACATGCCCACCTTCTTCATCGACACCCACGTCCCGCTAGACATCCTGCTGGAAGCCGCCAACTACCGCATCCGCGCGGTCGTCGAGGTCCTGGAAAACCTGTCCATGCGTGGTTCCATCGAGTGTGAATCCTTCATCCTCAGCGACTTCGCCCTGATGTGCGCCATACCGTTGCGTGATGGGTGTGATGTGCTGGATATCATCAAGC
>NZ_JBSVXG010000501.1:0-589 GCF_054070595.1 Pseudomonas sp. SDO55104_S430
CCCGCGGTCTGCCTGGTGTGAATGCTAGCCTGATGATCAGTAACGAGATGATCACTGCTGAAATGGCTCAAAATCTCGCAGTTCTGTTTGAAGTGAAAGAACCAGAGTTTATCGTGGAAGTTAAACATAGCATGCTTGCCGAATATCATTTGGTAAAAAATCCTGGCAAGCGTGGTCGTATCATAATTCCTGAAATGGCGTTTGAAGATTCATTGTTTGAGTCATTTGAGATTCCCATAGAAGGACATGAGAATTATGGCGAGCCGGGTTTTTTTGTTATGTTTTCCAATAGGCCGGATAGTTATGTCGAGGCCACGATTCGTGCGGCTGAGGTGGATTGCCGTGTTGTTTATTTCGGTGAATCCAAGGCTGTAAAGTTGTGGGTGCAGATTGGAATTACTATAGGTTTTGCTGTAAGTGATGATACCTACAGTGTTGTGCCTGAGATTTATGGTAATTACTTCGGGATCAAGGTTGTCAATGGCGCCGAACTACCCGCAGGATTGGAATATTTCATTTTACATGGTGCGTTCCGACTGGCATTGAACGACCACGTAAATGCAGCTGTCCGGGAAAAGGTTCGTCCAGC
>NZ_JBSVXG010000502.1:0-488 GCF_054070595.1 Pseudomonas sp. SDO55104_S430
AATGCTGTCTGGCAGCCTGCAATCGCGAGCAGGCTCGCTCCCACAGTGGTTTTGAGTGATCGCCGAGGCTGAACTTTTCCCACTAAAAAGCCCTCAACCGGTTACCCCGCCTTAACCGGACCCGAGGCCTGCCCCCATGAAAACCCTGCACACGCTCACCCTCGCCGCCACCCTCGCCTGCGCCCTGCCCGTCTGGGCCTGCACCCCGGAGGAAGCCACCGCCAAGCGCGAACAACTGGCCAAGGAAGTCACTCGTCTGACCGAGCAGAACCCGGCCAAGGCCAAGGAAATCAATGATCAGTTGCAGAAGATGGATCTGGGTACAGCGGCCAAGGATCTGCCGGACAAGTGCCAGCTGATTGACCAGCGCCTCAAGGAGCTGGGCGTGGCCGAGAAGAAAACCGAGAGCTGACACCGAACTACAAGCTGACACCAAACCCAGTGTGGGAGCGGGCTTGCTCGCGAAGGCGGCGTGTCAGTAGCGAATA
>NZ_JBSVXG010000503.1:0-420 GCF_054070595.1 Pseudomonas sp. SDO55104_S430
GTCCCATTTTTTGGGGCCGCTTCGCGACCCAACGGGGGCAAGCCCCCTCGCCACAGGTGAGTGCTCACCGCAGTTTGATCATTCACAAAAACCTCAGGCCACTTTGGCCTTCAACGCCCTGCGTAACGCCACGAGCAACTTGAGAAAGTCCTGCTTGCTCATCGGTTGCGGCTCTTTCACGTCTGCCATTTTTTTCTTCCTTGTGATGGTTTGGCCGGAGTCTGGCCAATAGCGGTGCGTCCTTGGAGGGGTAATTCGAAAAAAAGATCCGTCCTACATGGGCTGGCGAAATAGCCGTCTTCCTTTGCCCCGGGAAATGCCAGTGGAGATAGTTTTTTGGATGTTTGAACTGACAGTTGTGGTGATCTCGCTGCCCTCATTCGCGAGCAAGCCCGCTCCCACATTGGTTCGGTGTACACC
>NZ_JBSVXG010000504.1:0-399 GCF_054070595.1 Pseudomonas sp. SDO55104_S430
GGCGGGATAGTCTTTTTCCCGTCGCCGTGAAAGCGGTGGCTGGGTGTAGGAACCCATTACTCCATTCTCAACACCGCTACCGTTTGCTACGGCACATTCTTTGTGTTCGTGACTTCGTTCATGGCAGCTGTGTGCGGGACCACGCTTCGGCGTGGCTGAGTTTGGAGTACCTCAGTTCCTACTCCCGCATACGGCTGCCACCCTCGCCTGTAGGAAGGCTGTTGGCTGCTTCAAACTGTTACTCCAAAGAGTTTTCCAACATGACAAAACTACATCCGGATCCACCCTACGAAAAACCACTGCCCCCTCCTGTCAACCGCTGGATGGCCATGACCGGCAATTGTTCCGACATGCCCACCTTCTTCATCGACACCCACGTCCCGCTCGACATCCTGATGG
>NZ_JBSVXG010000505.1:0-387 GCF_054070595.1 Pseudomonas sp. SDO55104_S430
TGCCACAGCAGGATTTATCCGGCGGGCATCTGCAGGTGCTGGTGGTGGAAGGGCGACTCGAAGCCCTGAAGAGCGCGCCGGACAGCCAGTTGTCCGAGCGCGAACTGGCCATGGCGTTTCCCGGCAAGGCCGGTGATCTGGTCAACCTGCGCGAGATCGAGCAACTGGTCGACCAGCTCAATCGCCTGCCTTCCAATCAGGCCAAGATGGAATTGGCTCCCGGCAAAAATGTCGGCGGCAGTGAAGTGCTGGTGACCAACAGTCCGCAAAAGCCGTGGCGCGTCGGTCTGTCGCGCAGCAACGATGGCCAGCGCAGTACCGGCGAACAGCAGTGGGGCACGACCTTTGACTGGGACAGCCCGTTGGGCCTGGCCGACCAGTTGAACC
>NZ_JBSVXG010000506.1:0-375 GCF_054070595.1 Pseudomonas sp. SDO55104_S430
TAAACCCTGTGGGAGCGGGCTTGCCCGCGAAGAGGCCCGCCCTGTCTACATCAATTTCAGATCAATCAAGCGTCGCGAAACAACCAAGGCTGGCTGGCCCGGTGCTTGGCTTCGAACGCCGCAATCGCATCACCGTCCTGCAGTGTCAGACCGATATCGTCCAGACCATTGAGCAGGCAGTGCTTGCGGAACGCGTCGATCTCGAAGCTCAGCACCTTGCCGTCCGGACGGGTCACGGTCTGGGCCTGCAGATCGATCTGCAACTGATAGCCCGGGTCCGCCTCGACCTGCTTGAACAGCTCATCGACTTCCTCGTCGCTCAAGATGATCGGCAGCAAGCCGTTCTTGAAGCTGTTGTTGAAGAAGATGTCGGCG
>NZ_JBSVXG010000507.1:0-368 GCF_054070595.1 Pseudomonas sp. SDO55104_S430
TGCCGCCCGAGGATAACGCGATGGTGATGATGGGCGCCGGCGCCACGGTGGCGGCCGGTGAACGTTCGTTCAAGGCTCGTTGGGGGCATCTGCCGGATCCACGCCAATGGCGAACCGCCTTGGAAGAATGGGAAGCCAAACGCTACTGGCGCGAGGACGTGCGCTTTGACGAGGTACGAAACTACCTGAGCCAGACCACCGTCGAGGCGACACAACTGCAGACGCACATCCAGCGCAGTGCCGACGACCTGATCGACTGGCTCGACCAACTGAATCCAGGCGCCGAAACGGTCTATCACGACACCGGCCATGAAGATCAGGCCAGCCAGCTGCTGGAAACCGCCCACGCCCTTTACACCGCCTTGGGC
>NZ_JBSVXG010000508.1:0-348 GCF_054070595.1 Pseudomonas sp. SDO55104_S430
TGCTGGCGGTCATGGGCATGATCAGCACCGGTTTCCTGCTGTTCCTGATCCTCACTTCCAACCCGTTCGCACGCATCCTGCCGCAGATTCCTGGCGACGGACGCGACCTCAACCCGCTGCTGCAAGACATCGGCCTGATCGTGCATCCACCGATGCTGTACATGGGTTACGTCGGTTTTTCCGTGGCTTTCGCCTTCGCCATTGCCGCGCTGCTGGGCGGTCGCCTGGATGCGGCGTGGGCACGTTGGTCGCGGCCATGGACCATCGTCGCCTGGGCCTTTCTCGGCATCGGCATCACCCTCGGCTCCTGGTGGGCCTACTACGAGCTCGGCTGGGGCGGCTGGTGGT
>NZ_JBSVXG010000509.1:0-340 GCF_054070595.1 Pseudomonas sp. SDO55104_S430
GCTAACCCGGCATCCATGCCGGGTTGCCCACTACGCAGAACCTCCACTCGGCCTCTCGAGGGGGCGTACACCGCCAAGCCGAGGCGGCCTGAAAGCCGACCTGGCCCTTGAAGCGCACGCGTTCCCCCTGTGGGAGCGTGGCTTGCCCGCGATGGTCGTTAACGATAACGCTGGCTACCTGATGCCCCGTGGTGTTCTCTCGTGTATCGCGAGCAAGCTCGGCTCCTACAGTGATCGCGTCGTTCACCAATTTTGTGACCGACACATAACACCTGTGGGAGCGGGCTTGCTCGCGAAGAGGCCGTGTCAGGCGACATCACCTTTGAATGACACACCGCAT
>NZ_JBSVXG010000510.1:0-339 GCF_054070595.1 Pseudomonas sp. SDO55104_S430
AGGAGCGAGGCTTGCCCGCGAAGGCGTCAGGTCAGGCGACATTGATGTTGAATGTACCGGCCTCTTCGCGGGCAAGCCCACAGTGGATGGTGGTGTTCGCTGATTTTGTGACCGGCACGGGACCTTGTGGGAGCGGGCTTGCCCGCGAAGGCGTCAGGTCAGCCGACATTGATGTTGGAGGTGCCGGACTCTTCGCGAGCAAGCCCGCTCCCACAGTGGGTGGTGGTGTTCGCTGATTTTGTGACCGGCATAAGCCCCATGTGGGAGCGAGCCTGCTCGCGATGATGGCAGGGGCTCCGTGGGGTGTCAGGCAGCCTGCGTAATCGTTGAAGACCATCG
>NZ_JBSVXG010000511.1:0-327 GCF_054070595.1 Pseudomonas sp. SDO55104_S430
TGCGCCGGATTCTGCGCAAGATTGCGACGGCGGAGTATGAGGGGTTGGGGGATATCTCGACCCTGGCGGATCCGGGTGTGGTGCAGCATTTGATTGATACGCACCGGACTATGAATGTTGCTTAAGTAGGTTTGGTGTTATTGAAGCCCCGCCTGGCTTGGTGCCTGGTGGGGCTTTTTTGTGGGTGGTGGTTTTGTGGTGGTTGGGCGGGCCTCTTCGCGGGCAAGCCTCGCTCCTACAGAGGGGCGGTGGTTAGCCAGTCGGTGATGAAAACATTGTGGCGAGGGGGCTTGCCCCCGTTGGACTGCGCAGCAGTCCCATCTTTTT
>NZ_JBSVXG010000512.1:0-320 GCF_054070595.1 Pseudomonas sp. SDO55104_S430
ACGGGATTGTGACTCCCGTTGTCGTGGGTTCGATCCCCATCGTCCACCCCATATTTCGAAAGGCGCCAGATTTAACGGTCTGGCGCCTTTGTTTTAAAGCTTCAAGCCGCGGATGTGGTGGAATTGGTAGACACACTGGATTTAGGTTCCAGCGCCGCGAGGCGTAAGAGTTCGAGTCTCTTCATCCGCACCAAATAAAGCTTCATATGTGCCACTTGGCATGGTGGGGTTTAACGAAGAAGTTGTTTGGCTTCTTTGACACGCAATATGGTGGGCGTAGCTCAGTTGGTAGAGCACGGGATTGTGACTCCCGTTGTCGT
>NZ_JBSVXG010000513.1:0-318 GCF_054070595.1 Pseudomonas sp. SDO55104_S430
TTCAACAGTGATGTCGACTGACACGGCCTCTTCGCGAGCAAGCCCGCTCCCACAGTTGTTATGTGTCGACCACAAAAATGGTGCACGACACAGATTCTGTAGGAGCGAGCACGCTCGCGATGAACGCCAGGGCACCGCGGGGCATCAGGCAGCCAACGTCATCGTTGACCACCATCGCGAGCATGCTCGCTCCTACAGATGCACGCTACATTCGCCCCCTCGTGAGGCCGAGTGGAGGTTCTGCGTAGTGGGCACCGCGGCAAGGATGCCGCGGTAGCCGCCCCCGGCCATGGATGGCCGATGGCGGCGGGCCCACGG
>NZ_JBSVXG010000514.1:0-317 GCF_054070595.1 Pseudomonas sp. SDO55104_S430
GCCTTCCGACGGGGCACCTCAAAATCAAAAGCGAGGCGGCCTACCGGCCGGCCTGGCTGGTTGGCCCGTGTAGGAGCCGAGCTTGCTCGCGATTCATGTCAGGGCGCCGCGGGGCATCAGGTAACCCGCGTCATCGTTGACCACCATCGCGAGCGTGCTCGCTCCTACAGTGGTTTGGTGTGGATCACAGATATGGCTGTGGGAGCTGGCTTGCCAGCGATGGCGGCCTGACAGCCGACCTGATTTCTCGGATGTACCCAAACCAAATGTGGGAGCGGGCTTGCTCGCGAATGCGGTGTGTCATTCAACAGTGATGT
>NZ_JBSVXG010000515.1:0-293 GCF_054070595.1 Pseudomonas sp. SDO55104_S430
TGGTCAGGGCGAATTGGGGTTGATTGGCGGGTGCGAACATTCCGTGTTCCTCGTGTTGGGCAACGTGCGCCCGTTGCCTGAACGAGGCATCGGATACACAAAAATGGGGGTGCCAAGGGGTGAAAATCGCCCGATGGGTACCCAAACCCTTCTCAAGGAACGTGCCAGAAAAATTGATGACCAATGAAACCGGGGGGATGAGGCAGTTTTATCCGATGTTTGAAACAATTCGAAGCTCAATCACCCCAAAAAGTGCGCAAGAAGTTGCGCAGTGCTGTGCAACTTCTTGCGCA
>NZ_JBSVXG010000516.1:0-288 GCF_054070595.1 Pseudomonas sp. SDO55104_S430
GCTAACCCGGCATCCATGCCGGGTTGCCCACTCCGCAGAACCTCCACTCGGCCTCTCGAGGGGGCGAATATCGCGTGTAACTGTAGGAGCGAGCATGCTCGCGATGGTGGTCAACGATGACGCGGGATGCCTGATGCCCCGTGGTGCCCTGACGTTCATCGCGAGCGTGCTCGCTCCTACAGTTGTCGTGTCGATCACAGACTTTGTGTTTCCCCCAGAACCTGTGGGAGCGGGCTCGCGAAGAGGCCGTGTCAGTCGACATCACTGTTGAATGACACACCGCATTCG
>NZ_JBSVXG010000517.1:0-283 GCF_054070595.1 Pseudomonas sp. SDO55104_S430
CCGAAGGTCGTCGGTTCAAATCCGGCTCCCGCAACCAAACGTCTGAAAAAGGCCATTCGAAAGAATGGCCTTTTTTGTGCGCGCCTGTTTTGTCGTCAAACACCTTCCTTCAGGTTTGTGCGCAAACGAGAATCCTTTCAGATTCCGAAACTTAGGCCTCCCCTGCGACCGCTTAACGTTTATTTGACCATCATCGAGATTAACGGTTGACACCTCGGCGTATCTCTATAGAATGCCGCCTCACAGACGCGGGATGGAGCAGCCTGGTAGCTCGTCGGGCTCA
>NZ_JBSVXG010000518.1:0-269 GCF_054070595.1 Pseudomonas sp. SDO55104_S430
TCCCGTCCGCTGCGCCATATTCGGTAACCTGGAACACTGAACGCCAGGTCACCACGGAAAAGCCCGCTGAAGCGGGCTTTTTTCTGTCTGAAGTTTGACTGTTGTTCCTGCAGGATGCGTCGTTTCACCGGTTTTCAGATTTTTTGAAAAATATTTCAATTAAATCAACATTTTACGAAAATCTGTGGCACAATGCGCCCCGCAACGAAGGTACAGGGTGATTAGCTCAGCTGGGAGAGCGTCTGCCTTACAAGCAGAATGTCGGCGGT
>NZ_JBSVXG010000519.1:0-268 GCF_054070595.1 Pseudomonas sp. SDO55104_S430
GATGTACCCCGCCCCAATTGTGGGAGCGAGCCTGCTCGCGATGAATGCCCGGGCACCTCGGGCATCCAGGTCCCCCGCGTCATCGTTGACCACCATCGCGAGCAAGCTAGCTCCTACAGTGGTTCGAGGTTGGCCACAAATTTGTGTTCATCACAGAACCTGTGGGAGCTGGCTTGCCAGCGATGGCGGCCTGGTAGCCGACCTGATCTTACGGATGTACCCCGCCCCAATTGTGGGAGCGAGCCTGCTCGCGATGAATGCCCGGGCA
>NZ_JBSVXG010000520.1:0-267 GCF_054070595.1 Pseudomonas sp. SDO55104_S430
TGCTGCTGGTTTCCGGGTTGGTCAGGGCGTCGTCGACGTTGGCCTTGAGCGAGATTTTCTTGCCGGCACGGATGCCTTCGTCGGCAGTGATCACCACTTTCGAGCGGCAGTCGATGATGCGACCGGCCAGGGCTTCCGGCGAGAAGCCGCCGAACACTACCGAGTGAATCGCGCCGATCCGGGTACAGGCCAGCATGGCGACCACGGCTTCAGGGATCATCGGCATATAGATAGTCACCACGTCGCCGCGGTGCACGTCCTGGCCAC
>NZ_JBSVXG010000521.1:0-267 GCF_054070595.1 Pseudomonas sp. SDO55104_S430
GGATCACATCCGGCGAAGCAATCGGCCCGATCTCCTTGCGCACCCAGTTCTTCAGCTCCAGGCGCAGCTGCTCGCTCGGTTCTTCACCTTCAATCAACGTGACATAGACATAAATCCCCTGCCCCTTGATGTCGTGCGGCACACCCACCACCGCCGCCTCGGCAACTTTCGGGTGAGCGACCATCGCCGATTCAATCTCGGCCGTCCCCATACGGTGGCCGGACACGTTCAGCACGTCGTCCACACGCCCGGTGATCCAGTAGTAAC
>NZ_JBSVXG010000522.1:0-267 GCF_054070595.1 Pseudomonas sp. SDO55104_S430
GGAAGATCAGGATGAACACGCCGCGCTCCGGGTCGGAGGCGAACGCGTGAACCGAGGTCAGCACGCCGGAACGCACGAGGAAGGTGCCCAACAGGCTCAACGAGAACGCGGCGATGGCCAGCAGCACGGTCCAGCTCTTGAAAACGCCACGTTTTTCCGTGACCGCCAGCGAGTGAATTAGCGCGGTGCCCACCAGCCAAGGCATGAAGGAGGCGTTTTCCACCGGGTCCCAGAACCACCAGCCGCCCCAGCCGAGCTCGTAGTAGG
>NZ_JBSVXG010000523.1:0-263 GCF_054070595.1 Pseudomonas sp. SDO55104_S430
GCTAACCCGGCATCCATGCCGGGTTGCCCACTACGCAGAACCTCCACTCGGCCTCACGAGGGGGCGATTATCGCGTGCACCTGTAGGAGCGAGCTTGCTCGCGATGGTGGTCAACGATGACGCTGGCTGCCTGATCCCCCGTGGTGTTCTGGCGTTCATCGCGAGCAAGCTCGCTCCTACAGTGGTTTTGTGTTCACCACAAAACTTGTGGGAGCTGGCTTGCCAGCGATGGCGGCCTGACAGCCGACCTGATTTCCCGGATG
>NZ_JBSVXG010000524.1:0-254 GCF_054070595.1 Pseudomonas sp. SDO55104_S430
TGCCCACTCCGCAGAACCTCCACTCGGCCTCACGAGGGGGCGAATATCGCGTGCATCTGTAGGAGCGAGCATGCTCGCGATGGTGGTTAACGATGACGCTGGCTGTCTGATACCCCGCGGTGGTCTCTCGTTCATCGCGAGCAAGCTCGGCTCCTACAGTGATCGCGTCGTTCACCAATTTTTGCAGTCGACATACAACCTGTGGGAGCGGGCTTGCTCGCGAAGAGGCCGTGTCAGTCGACATCACTGTTGAA
>NZ_JBSVXG010000525.1:0-249 GCF_054070595.1 Pseudomonas sp. SDO55104_S430
CCGTGGTGAAAAACCGCGAGCATTTCTGGGGCATGCCCAAGCGCGGGTTGGCGTTCCTGTTGGCCAACGTCATTTTCTGGCAACCGGTCTGGGCGCAGGCCGACGGCATCGTGGTGGCCAATCCCGGCACCAGCCTCGGTCAGGCGGGCAACGGCGTGCCGATCGTCAACATCGCCACGCCCAATGGCAGCGGTCTGTCGCATAACCAGTTCGTCGACTACAACGTCGGCAATTCGGGCGTCATCCTCA
>NZ_JBSVXG010000526.1:0-249 GCF_054070595.1 Pseudomonas sp. SDO55104_S430
CTGAAGTCGGCGGACTGGTGCTGAAAGTGTGCGTGACGCCGTAGCCAAGCAATTTATCCTGATCACTGATACCGAAGGTGGTTTGACGTGGGGAAATTGCACCAAACGTAGCCAAATCACCGGTAAACTTGACGTGTTTAATTTGCACTGCATCTTTTTTTCCGAACAGAAGACTGTGCAATACAAATGTAGCAAGAGGCAAAAGAGCTGGACGAACCTTTTCCCGGACAGCTGCATTTACGTGGTCGT
>NZ_JBSVXG010000527.1:0-247 GCF_054070595.1 Pseudomonas sp. SDO55104_S430
GCGCCGAGCTTCACCAGCACCTCGTTGCCCACCGAAACCGCCGACCCGGACGCGGTGTTCAAGCCGGCCTTTGAGGAAGCGCTGGTACGCGGCCGGGTACCGATGCAGGACACGGCACTGTTTGTCGCCCTGGACGATCCACTGGCGGTGATCGACGACCTGAACATGAATCTGGTCGGCCGGCTGTTGGAGCAGAGCCAGTTCGAAGCCCTGCATCAACACCAATTGCAAAGTGCGTTGGCCGTGC
>NZ_JBSVXG010000528.1:0-244 GCF_054070595.1 Pseudomonas sp. SDO55104_S430
GCGAGATCAGGTCGGCTACCAGGCCGCCATCGCTGGCAAGCCAGCTCCCACAGGTACGTGTGTATGTCGGGGAACGCGGACTACCAACAGGTCGAGTGTCAGCTCGCCTCGAGCGCTTTTGCTTTAGATTTTGATCCACCCGCCCCTTCGGCAGGCTGAGTGGAGGCGTTTATCCGGGGGTGGGCGCGTAGCGCCGTGCGGCGAAGCCGCACACATCGAGAGGAGGTGCAGCGAAGCAAACCGG
>NZ_JBSVXG010000529.1:0-240 GCF_054070595.1 Pseudomonas sp. SDO55104_S430
GGGCGACTTTGCCGGTGAGGCAGTACGCCGGCAGGTCGACGCTGCGCATCCAGCGAGATTGTTCGGCGGCGCTGCTGCGCATCAGCTCGCACATCCGCCAAGTCCATTGCACGGGTGAGTAGGCAATACGCAGTTGGGTTCGGCGGGAATAGAGCAGGTACTGACGCGCCTGGCCGGGATTGTGACGGGTGTCCTGATTCAGTTCGCGTTCGGTCCATTCGTGACGAATGAGCATCTCGC
>NZ_JBSVXG010000530.1:0-235 GCF_054070595.1 Pseudomonas sp. SDO55104_S430
GCGGTGGGTCAGGCAATGTAAAAGTTGACTGATACGGCCCCTTCGCGAGCAAGCCCGCTCCCACATGGGTTTCTGGTTGGCTGCAGATTTTGTGCCCGACCGATGGACAACTGTGTGAGCGAGCCTGCTCGCGATGGGGTCTTCACATTCAATGGAGCTGGTGAATGTGAGGCAGCCATCGCGGGCAAGCCCGCTCCCACAGTGTTTTTGGTTGTTTGCTGAACCAGCGTACACC
>NZ_JBSVXG010000531.1:0-234 GCF_054070595.1 Pseudomonas sp. SDO55104_S430
AGCACGACCTTGCCAAGGTCGGGGTCGCGAGTTCGAGTCTCGTTTCCCGCTCCAATTTTAAACAGCGTTGCTTTCGGGCAGGGCTGAGTGAAACCAGAACCAAGTCTTCGGATGCGGATCTGGACACCGAAACACACACCATGTGTTCCGGGTAGCGTGTCCCCTTCGTCTAGTGGCCTAGGACACCGCCCTTTCACGGCGGTAACAGGGGTTCGAGTCCCCTAGGGGACGCCA
>NZ_JBSVXG010000532.1:0-232 GCF_054070595.1 Pseudomonas sp. SDO55104_S430
CGTGCACGAAAAAGCCCGGCTGATCAGGCCGGGCTTTTTGTGGGTGTTGCGGTGACGCGAAGGGCTTAGGCGATAGTGTTGCCTTTCAGGCGGTCGGAGCCGTCGGCTGCGACGGTGTTGCCGTGGAGGCGGTCAGAGCCATCAGCGGCGACAGTGTTACCTTTCAGGCGGTCAGAGCCATCGGCTGCGACGGTGTTGCCGTGGAGGCGGTCGGAGCCATCAGCAGCGACAG
>NZ_JBSVXG010000533.1:0-210 GCF_054070595.1 Pseudomonas sp. SDO55104_S430
CCATCATCACCATCGCGTTATCCTCGGGCGGCACCAGTTCTTTGGCGCGTTCGACTTCATCATGGGTGCTTAGCAGCGTGTACAGGTCGTCGGTGTAGGCCTGGCGCTGGACCGGGGTCTGAATTGAAGAGGGGATAAACGGCTCGGCATCAAAGCCGCACAGGTTCTGCACGGCCAACGCACTTTGCAATTGGTGTTGATGCAGGGCTT
>NZ_JBSVXG010000534.1:0-207 GCF_054070595.1 Pseudomonas sp. SDO55104_S430
CCCCTGTTACCGCCGTGAAAGGGCGGTGTCCTAGGCCACTAGACGAAGGGGACACAAACCTTCTGTACAACTGATCAGTGCTGAGTGCTGATCGATTCAAGGCCGGTGTGGCCAGACCTTGAACTGTAAATTGGTGGAGCTAAGCGGGATCGAACCGCTGACCTCCTGCATGCCATGCAGGCGCTCTCCCAGCTGAGCTATAGCCCC
>NZ_JBSVXG010000535.1:0-206 GCF_054070595.1 Pseudomonas sp. SDO55104_S430
GCAGGACCGGAAGGAGGGCATGCCGAGCCACAGCGAGGCACCGAACGTCAGGGGCGCGAGCGTTTGGTTACTTTGCGCTCTTCAAAGTAACCCGCTGTAAGAGCGGAACCATAAGCGGCCGTTACCGCAGCAATGGATATGTACACGACCAAAAAAGCTCGCGAGCAGGCTCGCTCCCACAATGGTTCGGTGTACATCAGGAAGAA
>NZ_JBSVXG010000536.1:0-201 GCF_054070595.1 Pseudomonas sp. SDO55104_S430
CGGCCAGTTGACGTTCTTTCAGGCGATCAGCTCCACCTTCAGCCAATTGACGTTCGCGCAGACGATCAGCACCGCCTTCAGCCAGTTGACGTTCGCGCAGACGATCCGCACCGCCTTCAGCCAATTGACGTTCGCGCAGACGATCAGCACCGCCTTCGGCCAGTTGACGTTCTTTCAGGCGATCAGCTCCACCTTCAGCCA